>JACZTG010000005.1 GCA_022573815.1 Candidatus Neomarinimicrobiota bacterium | reverse complement strand
CCCATGTCGTTCTTCACATTCGGCGGAGCTAAAGGTTCTTTCTTCGGCGATTTGAAGGCGCACGGCAGAGACGGTATTGAATTCTACACCGATAAGAAGGTCGTTATATCACGCTGGTAGGAATATAAAAGCGCTTTAAACAGTGAGGAGTGACAGATGCCCAGGTTGGTAAAATGCGGCTTGATACAATGTTCCAATGTCATTAATGACGAAAACGAACCGATCGAGAAAATTCAACAAGCGATGTTTGATAAACATATTCCGTTCATAGAAAAAGCAGGGAAGGACGGCGTACAGATATTGGGCTTACAGGAAATTTTCAACGGCCCGTATTTCTGTCCGAGTCAGGACGCTCATTGGTACGGAGCGGCAGAGCCTGTTCCGGGTCCGACTGTGGAAGCGCTGATTCCTTATGCCAAGAAATATGAAATGGTATTGATAATACCTGTTTACGAGCGAGAACAAGCGGGAATATTTTACAACACGGCTGCTGTTGTGGACGCAGACGGTACTTATCTCGGGAAATACCGCAAAACCCATATACCGCATACATCAGGATTCTGGGAAAAATTTTTCTTCAAACCGGGTAATATAGGCTACCCGGTATTTGAGACACGCTATGCCAAGGTCGGTGTGTATATCTGTTATGACAGGCATTTCCCGGAGGGTGCGCGACTTCTCGGTATGAACGGCGCGGAGATTGTTTTCAACCCTTCCGCAACGGTCAAAGGACTTTCCCAGTATCTTTGGAAATTAGAGCAGCCCGCTCACGCAGTCGCCAACGGTTATTTTATGGCTTGCAGCAATAGAGTGGGAACAGAAGCTCCCTGGAATATCGGTGAGTTTTATGGAACAAGTTATTTTGTTGACCCGCGAGGAAAAATTCTTGCAGAGGCGAGCGAAGATAAAGATGAACTGGTAACCGCCGAACTTGATCTCGATGTGATAGAAGAAGTTCGCAGAGTATGGCAATTTTATAGAGACAGGAGACCCGAAGCATATGGCAAACTCTCTGACCCCAGCGCATGATAAAGAGGCTGAAGAAGTCTCGAATACAGAAGTGAAACCTACTTCCGCCGACGTTAAGAAAAGACATGATGAATTCCTTTTTTCATCGGTCATAAACTATTACGAGGATGCGCTTTCTCTTGAATCCGGCAAGGGCTGTGTCGTCACCGATGTTGAAGGGAAAGATTATCTCGATTTTTTCGGCGGAATTCTCACAGTGTCTATCGGTCACACTGATGACAGGATAAACAGCGCGATAATCGCCCAGATGAATCGATTAGGGCACGTGTCAACTCTATATCCGAATATCGCCATGATCGAATTAGCAGAACGTCTGGCAAATATTACTCCCGGAAAACTCAAAAAGACTTTTTTCACTTCTTCGGGTACTGAAGCAGATGAAACGGCTGTTATGCTTGCGCAGGTCTTTACCGGTAATATGGAAATAATAGCTCTGAGGCACGGATATTCAGGGAGGTCATTGCTGGCACAGTCGCTGACGGCGCATTCCTCCTGGCGTTCTGTTCCGACACAGATTGCGGCTATCAAGCACGCCGTAAGCCCATACTGCTACCGATGCCCGCTGGGACTCGAATATCCTTCATGCGAAATTAAATGCGCTCAGGATATAGAAGAACTGATTCTCACAACCACAACGGGTCAGATCGCAGGATTTCTTGCCGAGCCGATTCAGGGCGTTGGCGGATTTATTACTCCGCCGAAAGAATATTTTAAGGTAGCAGTGGATATAATCCGTAAGTACGGCGGGATTTTCATCTGTGATGAAGTTCAAACGGGATTCGGCAGAACAGGCACTAAAATGTTCGGGATAGAACATTACGATGTGGAGCCGGAAATAATGACAATGGCAAAAGGAATCGCCAACGGTATGCCTCTCGGAGCGACAATCGCCACCGAAGAAGTGGCGGATTCGCTGAAGAAACTCACAATTTCCACATTCGGGGGAAATCCCATCTCCTCGGCAGCGGCGAACGCTACTATTGATATTATAATAAAAGATGATATTCCGTCCAAATCCGAATCAATGGGGAAAATACTGAGAGATGGACTTGAAGAGTTAAAATTGAAATATCCCAGGATAATAGGCGATGTCCGCGGTAAGGGTCTGATGCAAGCGATGGAGTTTGTTGAGGACGAGCCGGCAGGGGATCGAACTCCTAATACCCAAGCAACGGCGGTACTCTTTGAGGAAACTAAAAAGAGGGGTTTGCTCATAGGAAAAGGCGGGCTTTACGGAAATATCACCCGGATTTCTCCTCCTATGACCGTATCAGAATCCCAGGTTAAGGACGCGCTGAAAATTATCGATGAATCGCTCTCGGTGATTCACTGAGCTGTTAGCTGATAATACCACGTTCTTCATCGGACGCGGGAATCAAGTTATCAAAAGTTAACCCGATTATGGCTGCCACCGCCATTCCGGTGGAGAGAACCGATGTCACTATGTCTGCGAGAGATTTTGGGAGTAAATCAGCTATTGCTTCGGAACCCGGTAAATATCCGAAAGCAGGAACACCCTCTATATAAGCGGGAACGGAAAGTCCCATAAACAATGCTAAACCTGCTATCATTAAGTTCCGGTCGCTGGAAAGGTCTGCCCGCGCAAGCTGCTGAATACCTACCGCAGAGATCAATCCGAATAAAGCGGTATAAAGACCGCCTACTATCGGTTCGGGTATTGTGGATACAAGAGCTCCGAATTTGCTGAAAAATCCAAGCAAGAGTAAGAAGATAGCTCCGAGAAAAACGACATGCCTCGAAGCGACCTTAGTTATCCCCACAAGTCCGATATTTTCCGAATACGAAGTGCTGGCAAAACCGCCGAGAATTCCGGTAGCCAGACAGCCCAATCCTTCCGAGCGAATTCCTTTGTTCAACATTTCTTCAGTGGGGTCGCCCGCACCCGACATATACGCCGCTGCGTGATAATCACCGAATGATTCAATCATACTCGCCATATAGCCGGCGAGGACGGCAAAGAAAAAACCGACATGGAATTTCGGTAATCCCCACGGAAATATTATGGTGTTGAGCGGTTTGAACCATGTTGAACTGTTGACAACCGCAAAATTGATATGGGCGGGGTGTTCGGGTCCGAATACGCCCAAAAATGTAAAAACAACACAGACTAAATATGCGAGTACTATTGCGCTTAATATGGGAAAGAGCCTGAAAAACTTATTTTTCTTTGAAAACAGCTGACTGAACAGCACGATGCCCAGAATTACAATCCCGGAGACAGGCCAATAAGTACCAGCTTTTGGAGCTCCGACTTTAAACAGAGAGAGCCCAATTAGCATAATTACAGGGCCGATGACTACGGGACTGATTATTTTTCTGAGTTTCCCGATAAGCTTGAAATGCCCAACTGCAATCTCAACAAACGAACCGAGAATTATAGCTCCCGCTATATATTGCATGCTAAGTGTGCCGGTTTTCGCAAAAGCAATTATTGCGAAGAAAGGAGCAAGAAAACTGAACGATACTCCCTGTACGATAGGCAGCCTGCTTCCTATCGTGACCTGAAGAAGCGTTGCCACACCTGAGCAAAGCATCACCGAGCTGACAAGAATAGCGATTTCACCGGGCGTCATATTCATAACCGGGCCGAGCAGAAGCGGTACGCTTACCGTGGATCCGAACATCGTAAGAACGTGCTGTAATGCGAGGACAATCCGTTTACCCATAGGAGGTTTATCCTCAATAGAATAGATCATACCCATTGGAGAATCGCTCATAATTGCTCCATTTAGTTACAATTCAACTGTTTATTTATCTTCTGGTTATTCTGAGGCGCTGTAAAGGCCTGTCTGACTTACACCAGGCAGGCAAGCCCTAACCCGCACAGCTTCATATTACGTCTGTTACTGCTTCCCGTCTGATAAATTTTCCATCACCGACTTTCCCTTTGAACTCACCATTTTCCACTACCAATCGTCCGGCGGAAAACACTATCTCGGGCATTCCCTTAACTTCCATTCCCTCATAAATATTATAATCTATATTCATATGATGAGTTTCAGCGCTTATTGTATGCTCTTTTTCCGGGTCCCAAATAACAAGATCGGCGTCACTTCCGTGGGCGATAATTCCTTTCCGTGGATACATACCGAATGTTTTTGCGGGATTAGTAGATGTTATTTCCACCCACCGCTCAAGAGAAAATTTGCCACCACCAACTCCGTGATGGTGCATTACCATCATCCGATCCTCAATACCGGGCATTCCGTTGGGAATTTTTGAAAAATCTTCTCTACCCAATTCTTTTTGTCCCTTAAAATTAAACGGGCAATGGTCAGTTGATATACTCGCAAGGCTACCGTCAATAAGTCCTTCCCATAATGCTTGCTGATCCTCTTCAGTTCTGAGTGGAGGGGAACAGACGTATTTCGCTCCTTCGAAATCGGGTCGAGCAAGGTCATTTTCAGTTGTAAATAGATATTGAACACAAGTCTCCGCCATAGCTTTAATACCGTTCGAGCGGGCTAATCTAATCTGCGCAAGAGCCGAAGCGCAGGTGAGGTGAACTACGAACAGGGGAGCATCGGCAATAGCGGCGAGATATATTGCCCGAGAAGTCGCTTCCGCTTCCGCCCAGTGAGGCCTGGATTTAGCATGATAAATCGGGTCAGTGTTGCCCTCTGCCAGCATCTGCTTTATAAGCACATCAATCGCATCCCCATTTTCAGCATGAACGCACGTAAGCAAACCGTTCTCTCCGGCACTCTGTAAGGATCTGAAAAGAGTCTCGTCGTCCACCTGAAGAACATTTTTGTACGCCATGAAAAGCTTGATACTGCTGATACCGGAGTGTATAAGAGTAGGCAGCTCATTCATTACGGAGTCCGTCATATCGGTAATAGCCATATGAAAACCGTAATCAACACACGCTTTTCCTTCTGCTTTGCCGTGCCAGATATCAATCGCTTCAGCCAAGGATTGTCCCTTCCCCTGAATAATAAAATCTATGTGACAGGTTGTTCCCCCGTGAGCGGCAGCCTTGTGACCTGTTTCAAAATTATCACATGAAACGGTGCCGCCGAAAGGCATATCAAGGTGAGTATGAACGTCAATTCCGCCGGGTATGATATATTTCCCCTCCGCATCAATAACAGTGTGAGAATCTTCCGTGATGTTATTTCCGACTTTAGATATAATTTCGTTTTCTATCAGAACGTCAGCTTTTTGCGAACCATCGGCGTTTATAACTGTTCCGTTTTTTATGAGAGTTCCCATATTATCAGATCCTTACATTTTAATTCAGTGTATTTCAATTCCGTGTTTTTTCTGGAATTGACGTAAATCGTCCCAGCTCATCGGTTGAGAGAGTTCTCCTTCGAGTTCTTTCCAGGTTTTGCTATTCGACTTATCCAGTTCGACCATATCAATACATTCGTGGACGGGACATACCATTGCGCAAAGTCGGCAGCCGACACAATCATCCTCACGTACCTCGGGTTTGACTCCTCCGTTATAAGGATTAAGGTCAATACATTGGTGCGCGGTATCTTCGCATACGATGTAGCAGAGATTGCACGAGATACATTTATCTTTGTCTATGCGCGCAGTAGTCCTGTACAGCAAATTCAGCTGTGAGAAATCTGTTAACTTTTCAACCGTTTTTCCGATTATTTCAGTGATTGAAGAGATGCCTTTTTCATCAAGCCAATTGCTCATTCCGTCAGTTAAATCTTCAATAATGCGAAATCCGTAATGCATAACAGCGGTGCATACCTGCACACTTGTAGCGCCGAGGAGCATAAATTCTACGGCGTCGCGCCACGTAGAGATTCCACCGATACCGGAAATTGGAACGCCGACTTCACTGTCTCTTGCAATGGCTGATACCATATGCAAGGCGATGGGTTTCACAGCAGGTCCGGCAAAACCTCCGTGAGTTCCTTTTCCGCCGACAGAAGGAACGGTCTCAAAAGTGTCCAAATCAACGCCGATTATGCTATTTATAGTATTTATAAGAGAGAGCGAATCTGCTCCGCCTTTGACAGCGGCTCTGGCAGGCATCACCACATCTGTAACATTGGGAGTAAGTTTTACGATGACCGGGATGGAAGATACTTCCGAGACCCACTCTGTAATCATTGCGCAGTATTCAGGCACCTGCCCCACAGCGGCGCCCATTCCTCTTTCGCTCATCCCGTGCGGGCATCCGTAATTCAGTTCGATACCATCACAGCCCGTGTCCTCAGTTTTTTTCACGATATCGTGCCAAACATCCCTGTCCGATTCAACCATAAGGGAAGCGATTACAGCTCTGTCAGGCCACTCTTTTTTCACTTCGGCAATCTCTTTAAAGTTTACTTCGATATTTCGGTCACTGATAAGTTCAATATTATTCAAACCAATGAGTTTCTGTTCGGGTCCGTCAAGCCCGCCGTATCTGTTGAAAGTATTCATTACAGGCGCGCCGATGGTCTTCCAAACGGCTCCGCCCCAGCCGGCTTCAAAAGCTTTATGCACCTGATAAGCAGAATTGCTTGGAGGAGCCGATGCGAGCCAGTATGGGTTTGGAGATTTTATACCGCAAAAATCAATGCTTAGGTCAGCCATTATCAGTTCTCCTCTTCAGACAGCTGTTTGATTATCTCATATGCCGCTAATTTTCCCGCTTGGACGGCATCAACTACTTCTTTTGCGCCGTGGACGGCATCCCCGCCGGCAAAAATTTTAGGGTTGGAAGTTTTTCCGGTGAGCGGGTCTGCCGCGATAGTTCCGTTTGAGACAGTAACTCCGGGAATCTTATTTATAAATTCTTCATCAGCCGTTTGTCCGAGAGCGAGTAACACCATATCCGCCGGTATGGTAAATTCAGAGCCTTTGACAGGTTTTGGCTGTCTTCTGCCGGAATCGTCAGGCTTACCCAATTCCATACGAACACACTTGACAGATTCAATATTTTCGTCTCCTAAGAATTCAACCGGATTTGTGAGCCAGCGGTAAAGAACTCCATCGGCTTTAGCCAGGTCATACTCATGCTCAAATGCGGGCATCTCCGATTCTGAACGCCTGTATATAACGGTGACTTCTTTTGCGCCGAGCCGTTTGGCAGCGGTAGCCGCATCCACGGAGGTATTGCCTCCGCCGATTACGATGACGCGCTTTCCGACACCCACTTCACCCGGCGGTTTCGTTTTATATTCTTTAACAAAATCTATCGTATCATAGATTCCATTGAGGTTTTCACCCGGTATTGAAATCTTTTTGGTTTTTCCAAGACCTATGCCGATGAATAAAGCGTCATATTTTTCAAGTAGTTCTTCGATTGATATGTCTTTTCCGACTTCAGTGCCGGTAAGAATTTCCACACCCATTTCTTCAATAAGAGCGATTTCATTTAAAACATCTTTTAATTTGATTTTGTATTCGGCTACGCCAACCGCATTCAATCCCCCGGGAATTTTGTCTGCTTCATAAATAATTGTTTTATAGCCTTTCAGAGCAAGATTTGCTGCGCAGGAAAGACTTGCGGGTCCGGAGCCAACCAGTCCTATCGATTTTCCGGTGGGAGGTGGTAGAGTGAAAACCTTTTTATTATTTTCCCGGCTCCAGCTTGTGGCAAATCGCTGAAGCTGGCCGATTTTTATCGGCAGCTCATCTTTATCGTGCATAACGCAAGCGCCCTCGCAAAGAACCTCGACAGGACAGACTCTACCGCAAGATTCGCCGAGAATATTCTCTTCAAGAATGGTCTGCGCCGAGCCGAGATAATTCCCGGTCATTATCTTTTTTATAAAACGAGGTACATCAATATGAGTCGGGCAAATATTAGTACACGGAGCATCATAACAAAATAGGCATCTACTTGCTTCTACAATTGCGGCTGATTCGGATAATGCCGGTTTGATATCCGAGAAATTTGATTGGTATTCTGAAGGTGTAATTTTTATTTCTGAACCAGTCACATAATCTCCTTACCTGCCAATGAAGATAGTACGGCTATATTTTGATAATTATCATCAAATAACAATATTGGCGTTGTGGCGAATCTAACAGAAAAATATCACTACCAAACTGTCAATTTCAATAATAATTGGGAGTTACGATTTAATCAGAATATAGAAGTGGAAATAGGATTTATTTATTGTCTATTTCAAAGCGGATGACAGAGCCGATTTTTTTAAGAGTATAGGGTTTTCTCAAATAATGTCCCACCCCAAGTTTTTTAGCTTCTTTAATCCTATCCGTTTCGGCATATCCGCTAACAATAATCGCTTTTTGCTTAGGCACGATTTTTATCATCTCTTTATAAGTATCTAACCCATCAAAATCGTCTTCCATTATCATATCAAGGATCACCAGATCGATTTTCTTTTTCTTTATGTACTCTACCGCCAAGTTTCCATTTTTAGCGGTGGATACATTGTAACCAAGAGAGGAGAGTAATCTTTTTGCTAATTTTCTTTGCTGTTTGCCATCGTCTACAACAAGTATATTTTCTGTGCCTCTAAGTGTTGTGTCATCAATTTTTTTCGTTATGTCATCTTTAGTAGCATGAGGAATATAAAGATAAAATGAAGTCCCGACACCGGTTTCAGTTCTAACATCTATATAACCACCATGATCTCCTATAACTCCGAATACTACTGACAATCCAAGCCCGGAGCCGCTTCTCCCCATTTCTTTTCTTGTATAGAACGGTTCGAAAATATGTGGCAGATCTTCCTCTGAAATTCCATATCCTGTGTCCTGAACCTCAAAGACCGTGTATTTTCCTTTAGGAATTTCATTTAAAAAATGCACGTTTTTTCTGAATGTTTTGTTATATGTTTTCAGAGTAATTGTGCCACCATGGTGCATAGACTCGAAAGCATTCATTATGAGATTCATTATTGTTTTTGAAAGATGCGCCCCGGAACCGTTGATAAGATTAATATTATCATCAAGAATAGCGTTAAATTTTACATCAGGGTGTCTTGATTGAAGCAACGTAAAATTTGATGAATCAATATATTCATTAATCACATTATTTAAAGCCATAGGTTTCATTTCATATTTGCCCCTACGGGCTAAAGTAAGAAGATCTTGAACTACCTCAGAAGCTCTTTCGGCAGATGCTTGAATCATCTTAATGTCTTCGCGAATGGGACTGTCATCGGCAAGCATCTCAAGGATTAGGTCAGGATAACCGAGTATAGGACCGAGAATGTTATTGAGGTCGTGCGCAACGCCGCCGGCAAGAATACCCAGCGATTCCATTCTTCGCGCTCTTTCAAGCTTTCTTTCAAGATTTATGTTTTCATCAGCGGTTCTTTGTTGTTCCGTAATTTCCATGGATACGCCTAAAACATGACTGACATTGCCCTTTTCATCAAATATTGGCCTTTTGATAGTGTAAAAAATCCGTTCATTGCCTTTTGAGTCAATAATAGTAGTATTAGGATTTATTTTTTCCATAGCCGTTTCGAATACAGTTTTATCGTCCAATATGGCTTGATCCGAACCCGCAATGTCATGAAATAGCTGATAATCTGTCTTTCCTATCATATTTTTCACTGATGTGTCTGCAAGATCCGCTGCTGCTTTATTAACTAAGGTATAGCGCCCCTTTCTGTTTTTTGCAAATATGATGTTAGGATTAATATCAAGTACCTGCCGGAGAAATTTTCTTTGCTCCTCTATTTTTTTCTGCGCATTTATCCTTTCGGTAATATCTCTTCCATTTGAAACGAAGTGAGTAATATTGCCGTCGGCGTCTTTCAGTGGCGAAATAGTTTTTTCTTCCATAAAAATTTCACCGTTCTTTTTCTTATTGATTATCAAACCGCGAAAAGTTTCTCCCGCAAGAATGATATTCCACAATTCCCGATAGAATTCCTTAGGGTGTTTACCGGAACTTAGAATTTGGGGCGTTTTACCTAATACTTCGTTTTTGCTATATCCGGTGATTTTTTCGAATTCCGGATTTACATATTCAATTACTCCTTTATAATCAGAGATCATTATAATCTCAGCCGCTTGCTCCACTGCATTGGACAGTTTATGAAGTTTTTCTTCAGATTGCAGCTTGGCGGTGATATCTCTGATTATTCCCTGGTAGCCTATAATATTATCGTCTTCGTCTAATCTGATATTACTTGTAAGCAGGCATTGTATCTCGCTACCGTTCTTTTTTATCAAAGTGAGACGAAAATCAGTTACCGATCCGTTTAATTCTATCTGTTTTCGAAATCTTATCCTGTCGGCAGGGTATTTATATAGATGTTTAACGTTTGTGGATAATAATTCCTCTTTTGTGTAACCGAATAATTCAAGTGTAGATTCATTGACGTCCTCAAAAGTGCCATCTACATTTATAACATAAATAGCATCTTTTGAGCCCTGAAAAAAAGTTTGATATCGTTCTCTATTTTCCCGGATAGCATATTTAGCTCGATTTTGATCGGATAAATCACGCACAATGCTTATTAGTTGAACTTTACCGTTGTCGAGTCTCATAATGGTTGAAGAGACTTCTGCTGTAAACAGTTCGCCGTTTTTCTTCTTAAGAATGCGTTTGATTCTTATATTGTCATCATCGTTCTGCATCCGTTCACTTAAAATATCCCCGGAATTAATATATGCTTCCTTATCAGGATAAAAAATCAGAGTATTTTGATTTATGCATTCTTCAGGGGTGTAACCAAATATTTTTTCAACTGCGCGATTAACATACTCGATAGTCCTGTCCGGCAAGCTGACAGTAAATATCGCTTCTTCAACTGAATCATGAATCTTGTCAAGATAATCTCTTTCGGATCTTAGGGCTAATTCAGCTCGTTTCCTTTCGGTGATGTTACGCAACGTAACCAATAATCCTGAGGTTTGATCATCAGTTTGAATCAAGCGATAATTCATCTCAAGATTGATTTCAGGTAACCCTGTTCGTTTAAATTCAAAATCAAGCGGAGTTTTAACTTCGCCGGAGATAACCAGAGAGAACTCATTTTTAAAACGTTTAAGCGTTTTGACAGGAATACCTTTCAACTCTAAAAGATGTCTTCCTATAACTATTTCTGATGAAATTCCAAAACAATCTTCGGCGGCAGGATTAAAATCAGTTACTATTGCCTGGTTATCGAAAATAATTATCGGATCCGGGGCGATCTCAATATATGTTTTTAATCTTTTATCATTGATCAAAACGGGTGACTTAGTGGTAACTGAGGCTGCTCTATGCGTAAGATTATTTTTCTTTGCTGATTTCTTTTTCTTTGGTCGAGATTTCATTATGAAATGGATAAGCTTGTTAAATCAAAGGAGGCAGTTTGTATGTGACTATTAGCACGCATAAGTCATTCAACTTTCAAAAGTTTTTCGTTTTTCTGCAGAAAACCGGTTCTGCAAAGGAAGCTTATCTGTGTCAGGTATTGAGAAAATTTACCACCACATTACACTTATTGTCAAGAGAATATAATTGTAAAATCTAACCTTATGTAAGATGGGAGACAATAAATGAAAATAATTGAATTGTGAATCGGAATAGCGGATGATTAATAAGAAAATAAAAGAACTATTGGCTAATCTCTGGTTAAATAGTCATTCTTCAGAATAATCAAATTAAAAGACGCAATAATTTTTAGCTTGACATTAGAGCTGAAGCGGGGCAACCTTAAATGCTACAGTACAGCAACAAATCAAGGAAACAGTTAGTAAAGCACATTTTCAAACTTGTCGGAAATTTCATTCTAATTTAAAGCATATTATCAAAAATCATTTAATATTTATTGTTTTCAGTAAAAGCACAAACGGAGGAGTACAATAAAAATGGCAGATCGTGAAACAGGTACAGTAAAATGGTTCAATTCGAGGAAGGGATTTGGCTTCATTGAACGCGAAGGCGGTGATGATGTATTCGTTCACTTTAGTGCAATTGGTGGTGACGGATTCAAGAATCTTGAAGAAGGACAAAAAGTGGAGTTCACTGTCACCGACGGTGAGAAAGGCCCACAGGCCGAGAACGTAATATCTGTAAGTTAGATATTAAGTACATATTAATTTATCGTATAGATTCGCTATGAAAATTAGTGCATGGCTTATTAAAGTCATGCACTAATTTATGACATAATATCAAATATTATGCGTATTAAACACTCAAGTTCTTATAAACTTTCATAGACACTTCTTCGCCTGTTTCTACGTGATGTTTTAAACCAACTAAAATGCTTTCAACGGCTTTATCCATTTTACCTTTCATCATCATACCCATCATTGAAGCCATTATTCCACTTTTCATTTCGTAGTTCATAGTCATTTTGACATGAGTATTCTCACCGTTTTCTGATACTTCAAAAACAGCTGTGCCTAAAAACGGGACTATTTTTCCATCATAAATTTCAATCTTGTAACTATTCCCTTCGTCCCATTCGATTACTCTTTCCTCCACACTACCCATTGGAAGAAGGTCACAGTGGCGGCTCGCTCCGATTCCGGTTTTAGCTTCTGAAGTGCTTAGGGATTTTGTGACTCCAGGATTATAATTCTGAATCGAACCGATATCCGCCAAGATTGGCCAGACTTTATCTTTTGAGGCATTAATTTCTATTTCTTTGATTACTTCAGTCATACTCAACTCTCCTAAATTTTTCTATTTATTACTCGGCTAATAATTATTCAATGGAAGTAGCTTTGAATCTTAATTCTCATTTGGATAAAAATCAATATATAGTAAATTAATATTTAATTGTGATTTTTGGTAAATAAATAATTCAATTTGACTAATTACGAATTACACTATAACATTCAGTAAGATTTATTTGATTTAATAAATGGGGATAATGAATTTATGATAGAAAAAGTAATAGAATATTCGATTAACAACAGGTTTATCATCATACTTGGCACCCTGCTTATAATCCTGATAGGCGCATACAGCGTATATAATACACCTCTCGATGCTATACCCGATCTAAGCGATGTTCAAGTTATTCTGTTTACAGAGTTTCCGGGACAGACACCAAGGGTAGTAGAAGATCAAATCACATATCCACTGACAACTGCGATGCTTTCCGTTCCATTTGCAAAAGTTGTGCGCGGATATTCTTTCTTCGGTCTCTCCTTTGTTTACATCATTTTTGAAGACGGAACCGATCTCTATTGGGCGCGAAGCAGAGTTCTCGAACAGCTGAATTTTGTGTCGAGCCAATTACCTGCAGGAGTCACACCAAATCTCGGACCGGATGCAACCGGAGTAGGTTGGGTCTATGAATATGTACTTCAAAGCGATAAACATAATCTTCAGGAACTTCGTTCGATTCAGGATTGGTTCTTGAAATATGAACTCTCCAGTGTGGAGGGAGTGTCCGAAGTAGCGAGTATCGGCGGATACGTTAAACAATATCAGGTAGAAGTAGACCCCAATAAGTTGTTGGCATATAACATTCCTCTGAACAAAGTAAGGGATGCCATAAAACGCAGTAATAATGATGTAGGCGGTCGTGTGATCGAAATGGGGGAAACCGAATTCATGGTGCGCGGATTAGGCTACATTAAAAGCATTGAAGATATAGAGAACATACCTCTGAGCGTGACGGAAAACGGAACTCCAATTTTAATCAGTAATGTTGCGAACGTTCATCTCGGTCCTGAAATGAGAAGAGGAGTTGCCGAACTGGACGGTGAGGGAGAAGTAGTCGGCGGTATAATAATCATGCGATTCGGCGAGAATGCATTAGCAACAATTGATCGGGTCAAGGAAAAACTCGAAAGTCTCAAAAGCGGTTTGCCGGACGGCGTTACGATTAAGACTGTCTATGATCGGTCCGGTCTTATATTGAATGCAATCGGCTTTCTCAAAGAGAAGCTGATAGAAGAAACGATTGTTGTTGCGCTGGTTTGCCTGATATTTCTCCTTCATTTTCGGAGTGCTTTTGTAGCCATCTTCACTCTGCCGGTGGGGATACTATTCGCATTTATAATTATGAACAAACAGGGATTGAACGCAAATATAATGTCTCTGGGTGGAATAGCGATCGCAATCGGGGCAATGATTGATGCTGCAATCGTTATGATAGAGAACGTTCATAAACATATCGAGGAGGACAGCGGAAAAGAACGGTGGCAGTTAGTTTTAGACGCTTCCAAAGAAGTGGGGCCGCCGCTGTTTTATTCTTTGCTGATTATTACGGTATCGTTCATTCCTGTTTTTACTCTCACGGGACAATCAGGAAGACTTTTCGCGCCTCTTGCTTTCACGAAAACTTACGCTATGGCGGGAGCAGCGCTGCTGTCAATTACCATTGTTCCCGTACTCATGGGCTATCTAATCAGAGGAAAAATAATATCCGAGCAAGTTAATCCCGTAAACAGATTTTTATTGTTTCTGTATCGACCATTTATAAATACAGTATTAAAATATAGAAAACTAACTGTTTTAGTATCGGTAATATTAGTGATGGTTACATATATCCCCTTCAGTCAAATGGGTTCGGAATTTATGCCGCCTCTGAACGAAGGTGATCTGCTTTATATGCCGACCACGTTACCTGGAATCTCAATATCCAAAGCTAAAGAGCTGCTGCAACAAACAAACAAAATCATAAAAACTTTTCCCGAAGTAGAAACTGTTTTCGGAAAGGTAGGCAGAGCAAACACTCCTACGGACCCGGCACCTCTTTCAATGATAGAAACAACAATAACATTAAAACCTGAAGATGAATGGCGGGAGGGAATGACCACAGAACTGCTCATCGAAGAGATGAACAATGCCATTCAATTCCCGGGTTTGACCAACGCCTGGACAATGCCCATTAAAACAAGAATCGATATGTTGAGTACCGGTATAAAAACGCCGGTAGGAATCAAAATTATGGGTGATGACTTATCGGTCTTAAATTCAATTGGAGAAAAGATTGAAGCGCTTGTCAGAAATATACCCGGGACTTTGAGTGTGTACGCAGAAAGGGTGGTAGGCGGAAATTTCCTCGATTACGAAATCAATAGAAAGGAAGCGGCGCGATATGGTCTGACTGTTGGAGACATTCAGGATGTTATAATGACTGCTGTCGGCGGAATGAACGTTACTTATACTGTGGAAGGTCGTGAAAGATACCCGGTGAATGTTCGTTACGGAAGGGAGTTTAGGGACGATATCGAAAAGTTGGAAAGGATATTGATACCGACACCGACCGGCGCCCAAATTCCGATGAGACAAGTTGCCGAGATTAAAATATCAAAAGGTCCTCCCGTTGTAAAAAGTGAAAATGCAAGAACAACGGCATTTGTCTATATTGATTTAAAGGGAATTGATATAGGAACTTATGTAAAAAACGCCAAAGAAATTGTAGAAAAAGAAATTGATCTTCCGGAAGGTTACAGTCTTGTTTGGAGCGGTCAATACGAGTATATGCAAGCGGCGAATGAGAGATTGAAAGTTGTTATTCCTCTCACTTTAATAATTATATTTCTGCTACTTTATTTTAATTTCAAGAACGTAGTGGAAGCAAGTTTCGTAATGATACTCGTGATATTTCTTGCTCCGGTAGGAGGATTTTGGTTTATTTATTTACTTGGATACGATTTTAGTGTTGCTGTATGGATAGGATTTATCGCTTTGTCGGGTGTTGCGGCAGAAACCGGCGTAATAATGTTCATCTATCTTGATATCTCGTATAAAAAATGGAAAAAAAGCGGCAGAATTAAAACTATAAGTGATCTCAAGAAATGTGTTTATGAGGGAGCCGCTCTGAGATTAAGACCAAAGATAATGACCGTTACGGCAATAACGGCAGGTCTTCTTCCGATTATGTGGGGACATGGAACAGGTTCACAGGCTATGAAAAGAATCGCTGCTCCAATGGTGGGCGGTATGATTTCGTCAACTCTGCTGACGTTGTTACTCATTCCCGTAATATATGTAATGTGGAAAGGGTATTTACTAAAGAAAGAGACAAATAACGATTAATATTTTTTCACTATTTTCTCTTTTTTAGTTCGGCGACTAACATTCCCAGCATGATTAGCGCTCCGCCAATTGCTCCGCGAACTCCCAATACTTCATTGAGAAAGATATACGCTATCACAGCGGCAGCAACCGGTTCAAATGAGTAGATTATAGCTGCGCGAGTTGATGAAGTATGTCGCTGGTACTTATTTAGGATATAAAAATTTATTACGGTGGGGAAAATCGCCGTCCCTAAAATAATTAGAATCAGTTGTGGATTAGCATCGAATTTAGGCGTTTCTAAAATTAAAGTTGAAAGTAATCCACCGCACCCGGTTATTAGTATTTGAAGAAAAGTGAGTTGAATGAAGTCATACTTTTTTGTATAAATTTGTGTTGCTACCGTATGGGCTCCAAACGCGACAGCTCCTATTGACGTAAAACCATCTCCTATATTAAATGAATTTCCTTCCGGAGAAGTAAGAAAATAAAGACCTGTAAAGGAAAACATCACGCCCAGCCAGAGTAATTTTCGGGGGATTATTTTTTCGAATATCATCGAAAATATGGGAACCAATATCACAAATAAACCGGTAATAAAAGCTGACTTAGACGCTGTCGTAAATACAAGACCATAAGTCTGAGCTCCGAATCCTGTCGCCAATAAGACTCCTAAAACAGCGCCGGCTTTGATAGTATCCGCATCAAATTTCAATAATTTTTTCCTGAAAACGATTAGTAATATCAGAGAGGCTATAAGAAATCTGATTGCAAGGAATAGAAAAGGCGTGGTGAAAGAGAGAGCAATTTTCACGGCTATAAACGATGACCCCCATATCAGCGTTATGCCGAGAAGATATAAATCTGCCCTGAACTTAGATGGCGTATTTGAGACGTTATCAATCATGATACAAAGTATAATGCTAAAGTAATGATAGAAAAACCGATTTAAATAGACGAGCTAAATATTTCTATTGAAAAGGTTATCTATTCATAGCATCTTTTCGTATAACAGTCAGGTATCAAACAGTGGCGATAAATTCAAAGAAAAAAATACTTCTGTTGTGCACAGGAAATTCGTGTAGAAGTCAGATAGCGGAAGGCTTAGTAAAGAAACAGCTTGGAGTTCATCTTGATGTATTCTCAGCCGGCACGGAGCCGAAAACCGTTGACTTGAGAGCTGTCGAGACTATGAATGAAATAGGGATTGATATTTCAAAGAACGAATCAACCAATATAAATGAGCTTTTGATGGATGAATTTGATCTTGTTCTGACTCTGTGTGATAATGCCCGTGAAAGCTGTCCGGTGTTTCCCGGAAATGTTGAAATGATTCATATGGGATTTAAGGATATTGCTTTATTCAACGGAACTGATGCGGAAGTAAGACTGAAATTTCGGGAGCTAAGAGAGGAAATTCAGGAAAAACTTTTGCCGTATCTCAGGACTAAATTTTTTATCGTTAAGTAACAGCTAATACTACTTTTCCCATATGAATTATTCTTGCGGCTTTTTCGATTGATTCGTTGGGAGGGTTTGAATAAAAATCCAGATCGGTGCCGATGAACGAAATTCCCGTCTCATCCTCAGAGCCATTTCTAATCAGCTGATAAACGTGTTTTGCAACATCGTTTAATTCATATTTTTGATTTAGAATTTTCCCGCTATGTGAAGTTATCGGATATTTGCCGCTTATTCTGAGGTCAAGAGCCTGTAAAGCAACAAGGAGCTCGGCGGCAAGTACCGTGGTGACATTTTTTACCACAAAAGTGAGATGTCGGGAAGCCGTAGTGGACATTGCGTTATGGTCTTCGATATTAGCAGACGTCGGAATGCTGTCAACCGAAGAAGGATGGCAGAGAACTTTATTCTCAGAAACGAGGCTCGCCGCAGTGTATTGGTAAAGCATAAGTCCCGAATCGAGACCTCCTTCACCGGAAGATAAATTTGAGGGCATGCCTCTGTTGTTTTTTGTGTCAAGGAGCAGCTGCATCCGTCTTTCAGAAATATTTCCTATTTCAGCGACGGCGATTTTCAGATAGTCTGCCGCAAGTCCCACAGGTTCACCGTGAAAATTGGCAGCTGAATAAGTTTCCCAATAGCTCACCTTATCCCTTTCGTGAACCTCATGCGATATATCCTCTGGTTCAATAAAAATAAGCGGATTATCAGTGGCGGAATTAATTTCAATTTCGATCAATTTTCTGCAATGATCTATTGCATCCAAAACAGCGCCATGAACTTGTGGAATCGCCCTGATAGAATATTCGTCCTGTTGATGATGTCCTTCAGCAGCGGCGTTGATAAGATTCGAGCCCTCAATATATTTATTAATATCCGCCGCCACACTGATTTGGCCTTTATATGGTCTGGCTTTATGCACCTTCGGATCAAAAGCTCTGCTGAATCCGCCTAACGATTGTAAGGAGAGCGATCCGATTATATTAGCCGTTTTAAGCAGAATGGCAGCATTAAAGACGGACAATGCAGTCATAGCTGCCGATACGGCAGCTCCGTTTGTCAGTGCAAGTCCCTCCTTAGGCGCTAAATGAATTGTACGGTCACCATTATCCGCTAAATTTTCTGGAGTGGGAAGAAGTTTCAAGTCAGCGGATTCTAAAGCTTCCAATCCGGACAGCAATTCAGCAGGTTTATTCTTATTAGAGATGAAATCTGGTTCGTGAAATGCTTTTCCTCCACCAATCATGACTACGGCAAGATGAGCCAATTGACATAGATCACCGGAGGAGCCGAGGCTGCCCTGCGAAGGAATCAATGGATGAACACAATTATTTAGCATATCCCTTAGAAGAAAAATCAGTTCCGGTCTGACGCCGGAGCGACCTTCAACAAATGCCCTTAATCTTATCAACATAACCGCACGGACAATTTCTGTGGAAAGAGGTGATCCTACCGCTGTTAGGTGGCTGTAAATCAGATTTTCTGAAAGTCTGCATGCGTCATAATAGCTGTTTATCGGTTTGTCTTTATTATTTCCAAAACCCGTGTTCACGCCGTATATGAGTTGGCGGTAGTCTATTTCATCAACTTCCTTGGCGCTTTTGGATAATTCTGCCGCACGAATTACTGCTTCGCTAATATAATCCGAGCTTCGCTTACACCGATCAATACTATCGCTGTCGATTTCGACTCTGGCAAATTTTTTGTTTGACCCGCCACGAGCAACAGCAACAAGCTGAGAGAGGGTTAATTTTTTATCAGGGAGATGGCTTAGAACTATAGGTGATGAGATTTTTATTTCTAATACTTCGACGATTTCACTGCCGGGCTTGCTCACTCTTTATATCTCGAAATAATTTCTTTAACTGCCTTTATGAGATCTGATCTTGGGACCGTTACCTGTGAAGGTTGTTTGCTTAACCAATCTTTCCTATTGGAGAGGTCTTTGGAAAGCTCTCTTCCTAACATAAGGTCTTTTATTGTGACAGTGTTCTTATCAAACTCATCGGAGCCGGCGATTATCGCAATTAGCGCTTCCCGCTTATCAGCGTATTTCATCTGTTTCTGAAAGCCTCCGCCGCCAAGAAACATCTCAGCAGAAATACCGGCACCTCTTAGTTCAGATGTTATTTTTAAATACTCTTCAATCCTCTCTTTATCCATAACGGTTACCACCACAGGAACCTGCAGATTTTTTGGAGAATCGGGATTCATTAAAGATAAGGCGGCGAGTAAACGATCTACGCCGATTGAGATACCGGTGGCGGGAACTTTTTGTCCCTTAAATCTGCCAATGAGATCGTCATACCTTCCACCGCCGGCTATACTGCCGAATTCTTTTTTCCGACCTTTCTCGTCTTTGATCTCAAATGTTAAATTAGCCTCAAAAACAGGTCCGGTATAGTAAGACATTCCTCTTACAACAGTGGGGTCTAAAATAATTGAAGTATCATCGTATCCCATTGCTGAAAAGAGTGAATCCATTTCTGTCATCTCTTCAACGCCTTCCATACCGACAGAAGAGTTTTTCATCAGGTTAGAAAGAGAGCTTAATACTTCGCTCCGGGATTTTCTCGGGGATTGAAGAAACTCTAAGATAATGTCTGCCTTTTCACTGTCTAAGCCGGCTCCCTTTGTAAACGCACCTGATTTGTCTTTTCTCCCTGTGGTCAGCAGTTCCGATACTCCGCGAATACCTAACCGGTCAAGCTTGTCAATTGATCTCAAAACGTTAACAGATAAGGCAGAAGGGTTTCCGTCAGAATCATTTAAATTGATACCGGCAAGTTCTAAAACCCCGTTGACTATTTTACGGTTATTTATTTTTATTTCGAAATCATTCCGCTTGATTCCAAGCGCCAGTAATGCATCAGCAAGCGCGGCGCAGACTTCACAATCCGCCAACATCAACGAACTGCCAACCGTATCGATATCAAATTGCGTAAACTCTCTGAACCTGCCGGGACCGGGTTTTTCACGCCGCCAGACCCGACCGACCTGATACCTTCTAAATGGTAAAGGTAGTTCCTGGTATTGAGCCACTACCCTCGAAAGAGGAGCTGTGAGGTCGTATCGTAATGCCACCCATTCTTCTTCAGACTCAAAAGCAAATATTCCTTCTTCAATTTCGTTGCTGTCAGGAAGAAATTTACCAAGAACGTCCACATATTCGAGTGCGGGTGTTTCAAGGGGCATGAACCCATAATTTTCAAAAACGCCTCTGATGCTTTCCAACATATTCCGGCGAGAAAGTGATTCAATCCAGAGCGAATCTTTAAAACCTTTTACAGTTCTTGGTTTCGGTCTGTTATGTTTATTTTCGTTTCGCAACTATATTTGGCGACCTTTTTAATTTGATGAAATTCACAATGGCTATTACCCGGTAAACCAAGACGGATTCAAGTCAGATAGCAGTAACTTTCGACTATGTTAAATCTTTTGTCCTGTACTGGAGGCGGGACTTGAACCCACGGCCTCCTGATCCACAATCAGGCGTTCTATCCATCTGAACTACTCCAGCGTGTGGATAAATATATATTTGATTACAATACATAATCAATTTTTCTTTAGCGTGATACGTTATTATTTGTTATGTTAGATTACTAAAATGAATCACTTCCAATATAGTAAATAGATAAAGAAATATAAGAAAAATTTATTTGGAATATCATTTTAAGGTTATTAACTTTGCCCCGTTGTAAACGAGTCCCCATCGTCTAGCCAGGTCCAGGACTCAGGGTTTTCATCCCTGCAACAGGGGTTCAAATCCCCTTGGGGACACATATTGAAGGTAGAGGGAGGAAATGCTGGAACTGATAAATTGCCGGATTTTAAGGTTAATTAATTGAAAATGGCGAACATAATTTCTCATCAAAGAGAGACTCTTGTAAAACCATCTCTTCTGATAGTTGATGATGATTTGATGATTCGGAAAACTATGACCCGAATATTGAAGAAAGAAGGGTATGGCGTAAAATCCGTTTCATCCGGCAAAGAAGTATTCAAAGGAGAATTACTCGCCAGTACGGATGTAATACTTCTGGATTTGCAGCTCGGTAAGGAAAGCGGGTTTGATGTTTTAGAAAAAGTAAGAGAATTGGCTCCCAATGTTGTTGTAATTGTTGTCACGGGTTATGGCGATGTTAGTTCTGCTGTGGAGGCAATGAGAAAAGGCGCTTACCAGTTTATTGAAAAGCCGGCGAGTTCAAAAACAATAATTGATATTATCAAAAGAGTTACTTTTGATACTGAATTGCCTGATGAAGAAGAAAAGCTCCAGAGCATAAATATTTCTCTTGGGAAAAGACGGGAACAATTTTTATACGGTCCTTCACTAAATCCTACTATTAAATTAGCGAGAAAAGCAGCCAAAGCCGGCGATTCAACTATATTAATTCAGGGTCCAAGCGGTACAGGCAAAGAGTTATTGGCAAGATTTATTCACGGAGAATCTTCCAGAAAAGATGCTCCGTTCGTCCCGATAAATTGTGCTGCCCTACCAAAAGAATTGATGGAGAGCGAGCTGTTCGGCTACGATTCAGGCGCATTTACGGGAGCGAGAATAAAAGGAAAAATCGGATTAGTAGAACAGGCAGAAGGCGGAACGCTTTTGCTTGATGAAGTGGGAGAACTTCCACACGAACTTCAGACAAAATTCCTGCGGTTTTTAGAAACTAAAGAATATTATCATCTTGGGAGCGCCGAGCTTCGCTCATCCAATGTGAGAATAATGGCATCAACTAATTCCGATCTAGCATTGGCGGTAAAGGAAGGAAGATTCAGAAAAGATCTTTATTACAGACTTAATGTTGTATATATCACGATGCCGACGCTTGCCGAACGTAAAGACGAAATTATACGTCTTGCGGATTATTTTCTCGAAGTATTTAATCGTAAATACAACAAACACATCAAAGGTTTTAAGGAACGGGTCAAAGCATATCTGACAGCGTTACCCTGGGACGGAAACGTCAGGGAACTAAAAAACTTGGTTGAGAGAGCCATAATAATCAGCGATGGTAATTATATATCATTTGAGGACGTGGACACTCAACTTTCTGAGGGAAATTTTGACATTATAAAAATAAACCTGAATTTGGATTTATTGAACAGTGATAACCCATTATGGGAAGCGCGTAAAGAGGTGATTGGAAAGGTTCTTGAAGTTACAAACGGAAATAAAAGTAAAGCGGCAAAACTGTTGAAAATTCCAAGAAGTACGCTACGGTTTTATCTTAAAAAAGGCTCTGAAGGCGAAGAATAAAATTCAGCCGGAGAACAACGCGATAATCTCAATCATTTGAACGGTAGAAAATACTGTCCTTAATTAAATCTTTTATGATGTCTCTATTACCGATACGTTCCGCTGTCTCTGAAACGATCTTATTTATGCGAGCCTGCTGATCGGGTTCTAATGATTTAATCTTAGAAATTGATTTATTCAATACTTCAAGGGAGTGATCAATTGAACTACGGGCGTATTCTATAGTCTTCGAATATTGCTCCATAGCTTCTTTAAATTTACCTTGCTTCCTAAGAGAGTGAAATTTTTCCAGGTGGTCTTCAAGTATTTTTTTTCGCTCGCTGATTCGTTTGTTATCCGCGTCCAATCCGAAAATCCTCCACCCCAAGTAAACAGTTACAGAAAAATAAAAATGTCGTTGCTATAAGTCAACAACTTTTACCCCTGAATTTGAAATAAAACATCATTTATCGGGATAGGAATCCTTTTAGGCATCGCCTTCTAAAACATATGCTTCCAGAAAATACACGAATTCTTATCCGAAAGTCGGCGGTATTTTGCCATTATTGTCTAAAATTTAATTAAAATGGTGTAGGATTAGCCAGCCGAATTCGTAAATAAAAGTCTCTTTATTAGGAATAAAAAAATACTAAATAATTCGAATACGAATAAGTTGCTATATAGTAGCAGATTCGGAATATGAAAAATATTTGTCACCGAAATATTTTATAAATATTGTTAGCCAATAAATTGCTGGCATAGTAATTGCAATCTTTGTCATCGAAACTGTCGATTAAGGGATATGGGAGAAAATTATTTTTCTTACAAAAAATGTAGTTGAGATGAATAGATGCTGTGGGAGGGGGAATGAGTAAGGAAACGTCCGTCAGCTATAATTCCCTTTCTATTTTATTATCCTCGGATGGAATGCGTCTTTATATGTCATATGAGCCGAAAGACGGTGAAGATAGGCCGGAGTTGGAAAATGTATTAACTCTTACACGTAAACTCAAAGTAAAAGAAGAATTTCTCAATGAAAATCTTGATTCATTTTTTATTGATAATGAAGCGTTCAGTCACATATTAATTGCGGAGGGGATTCTTCCTAAAAACGGTTTTGATGCAAAAATATTATACGAGCTGGATGTGACTTCTGCTGAACATTCTCATAGTGCAAATGATAAACCGGTAATTCCTTTAAATCTGAAAGATGTTATACAAGTAAGGAAAGGCGATCTTATCGCTCAAAAATTACCTGCCGCAAAAGGATTACCAGGCACTACTTTGAGAGGAGAAACAATCGAATTTCATCCCACTGATTTTGATCTTCCGGCGGGTAAGAATACTAAAATCTCGGTTGATGGGTTGTCATTAATATCAACAGCGAGTGGAATGTTAGTGTATCGAGACGAATTGGTAAGTATTCAGGAAACATTCGAAATTAATAGTGATGTGGGATATAATACGGGCAATATAGAATTTTTAGGTAATTTAAAAATAAACGGAGACGTTAAGCCTGGATTCAAATTAGAAGCAGACGGAAATATTGAAATAACGGGCTGCTCGGAAGGCGCAAATTTAACTTCAAGAAAAGGTAGCATTAAAGTCCTTTTAGGAATAATCGGTAAAAACATTTCACATATTATCGCTGCTAAAAATTTAGAAGCCGGATTCATTCAAGACGCAAAAATCACCGTAGGAAAAGATGTTATAGCCGGAAGGTATATTTTAAATAGTGACCTTAATGCTGAAGGTTGTATAAAAGTGTTAGACAGCGAAGGAACTATCAGAGGCGGAAAAATAAGTTCAAAAGACAGCATTCAAGCTAAGGTAGCAGGCTCAACAAATATGATTCCCACTCGATTGAAAGTTGGTAGAAACCTTGATGGCGAAACTTTGAAGAGGGTACTCGAGATAGACAGACATGTAGGAGAGCTTTCTTCGAAGGAAAGTATGAACAGTAAACAGGTTCAGTTTATTGATTTGTTAAATGAAAGAGTGGACGAATTACCTGAAAATAAAAAAGCAGAAAAAGAACTTCTCCTATACGCTAACAAAGAAATAAATCAAGAGCTGAGAAAATTGAACGAAGAGAAAACGGCATTACTTTCGGACTCAATGACTAAGGAAATGGAAAAACGAATTAAAATATCGTCTAAAGTATTTCCAGGTGTAATAATAAATATCGATACGGAAGAATTATTAGTACAGCAAGAATTGTTGGGATCAATATTTAAACTCGAAGAAGGAACAATCAAGGTTGAGCACACAAACAGCAACTGAACGTATCATTGTAATCGACGATGAAAGAGAGGTCGTCACAAGTTTAGTGGATTTATTAGTAGCCAACGGAATCAGTGCAACCGGAGAGACTGATTCAGAAAAGTTCTTAAAAAGAATAGGCAAAGATCATTTTGATATAATAATCACGGACTTCAGGATGCCCAAAATAACGGGACTTGACATTGCAAAAAAAGTAAGTGATTTGGAACTCGAGACGGATGTGATAATTATCACAGGCTATGGCACAATGGATCTCGCAATAGAGTCATTACATCAAAACGTTTTTGATTTTATTTTAAAGCCTTTTAAATATGACGAATTACTTCATACGATTAATAAGGCTTTAGAGCGAAGACGGTTGATAAAAGAAAACATAAAATTAACAGCGGAGCGTGAAAAGCACATAAAAGAACTGAATACGCTGTATGAAATAAATGATATAGTGGTAAAATCATCAAATCGTGATACCGTACTAAGTTTTGCCGCTGACACTTTAAATGTCGGAATCGGGATTAAAACTGCAGGAATAATGTTAGCTGAATCAGATCAACCTGAGTATCATTTCGCTCGGGGAGTAGGGAATTTTGAGAGTTTATATCCCGAAATGACGAAGCCTGTAAATATAGAAATGTTGAGAGAATTACTTGAAAAAGCGGGAATCATTGAACTTGGCGACTTTTCTGAATACTTAAATTTTAATTCCAACGAGAATGGGAACGGACATCCTAATGGTAAAATGTGGATTATTCCAATGGCGGTCAGCTCAAGTATCATTGGATTTATAATGATAATACCGGAAAAAGGAAAAGAAATTTTATCGAATGAAATGTCCAAATTATTAAAAGTATTGGCTAATCAATTGGGACCACAACTAAGGATTATCGAAAATGAAAATAAAACGCCCTCATTTAAGCAGGGGACATTGGTGAGACTGAAGAGAAGATTGATAGAATCAAAAGAGAAAGTGGATAAGTATGGTGGTTCAGTATCATTTATATATTTCAGAGTGATTCCCGGGCCGAACAGTGAATTTGACGGCTATTCGCTATTGAGCAGCGTAGAGACATTAGGATCATTGATACAAGAAAAACTCTCAGATAGCGATGAAGCAATGCAGATAGGTATCGATGGATATTTTATGACGTTATACGGCGGGAGTAAAATCGAAGCTGTGTTGAATGCAGACAGCATGAGCTACGAGTTTCAATCAATATTATCAGAATCTATCTTAAGAGGAATAGAAATAAAAGTAATAGCAGTGACCTATCCGGAAGACGATACCGACATCAACAAACTATTTCATAATATAGTTTATGATTATACCTCGACACTTCACGACAATAAATTGATAAATTAAGGGACATAATTTAATATGAAGAAAAAAATATTAGTAGTGGATGATGAACCGAAAATTGGAGAATATCTTACCAAAGCCTTGAAAATGAGAAATTTTGATGTTCAATCTACTACTGATGGCAATTTAGTTTTGAATATGATGAAGGAAAACAAATTTGATCTTGTTATTACAGATTTAAAGATGCCGGAGATTACAGGAATGGAGCTGCTCCGAAAGATAAAAGAGGAAAAATCTGATGTAGGTGTCATTGTAATGAGCGGCTACGGCACCATTGAGGACGCTGTGGAATCTATTAAAGTCGGGGCTTACGATTTTATTACAAAACCATTTACCATCAAAAAGATAACGGAATTAACTAAAAGTTATTTCAAATCATATTCTAAGGACAAAAATCGGGCATACAACACGAGAGAGACTCATTTTGGAGATATGCTCGGGCGAAGCGAAGAGATGAAAGAAGTGTTTTCCACAATTGATCATATTGCTCCAACCGATGTAACCGTATTTATTCAAGGGCCGACCGGAACAGGTAAAGAGATGGTCGCAAACGCTTTACAGGAGAGAAGCAAACTCAAAGACAAGCCGTATATCAAAGTAAATTGTGCGGCACTGCCTGCCGGGCTTATGGAAAGTGAGCTGTTCGGCCATGCAAAAGGCGCGTATACTGGCGCCATTAGAGAAAGAAAAGGAATGTTCGAGCTTGCGGACGGTGGAACAATACTGTTAGATGAAATAAGTGAAATGGAATTATCTTTACAGGCGAAATTACTTCGGGTTTTACAAACAGGTGAAATCCAAAGAATCGGGGATGAAAGTTACAAGAAAGTAAACGTTAGAGTTATTGCCACGACTAACCGAGATATTGAGAAAGAAATTGACGATGGTAATTTCAGAGAAGACCTATTCTACCGTTTGAATGTCGTACCGATATTCCTTCCGGCATTGGACAAAAGAAAAGATGATATACCGTTATTGGCTCATTATTTTGTCCGAAGAGTGTCAATTAAATATGGAAAGCCTGAACTAAGACTTTCAGAAGAAGTTGTTGACACATTGCTAAAAATGAGTTTCCCTGGTAATGTCAGAGAATTGGAAAATAAACTTGAAAGAGCCGTGGTCCTTTGTAAAAATGATGAGATAACCCCTAAAGACTTAATTGACGCTGTCAATAATTCCTATCCTTCTTCGAAGAAAACTCAAATTCCATCAACATTTGGAACCATTGAGGATGTGGAAAGAGAATTAATATTAAGTTCATTGAGTACTAATGATGGGAATAAGGCAAAGACCGCCAACGAACTTGGAATTACCGCGCGTACTTTAAGAAATAAAATTAATAGGTATAAGCAAGAAGGTATAATCTAAGTTTTCTAATTTTTCATCGGAATATTTTTCACTTTCAAAAGGCAAATTTTTCCTTATTAAAATTTCCACGAATAGTTCTTACTCGCAGGAATATCCCATAAATGCCTATACCACAGATACTTATAAACTATATAATCAATAGAAAAGAGTATGGCACGCTTATTGTACTAAACCAATACATATAGATAGGGAGACTTGAATGATAAATGATATACTGGGCAGTAAGACTTTAATTCCCTTACTGAAGCGGATTCTCGATCTCGGCGCTGTTCGACACAGAGTTATAGCACAAAATATTGCTAATGCTTCCACGGTTGGATATAGAAAGAAGAGCGTGGAGTTTGAAGATAGTCTCCAATCGATGATTGACGGTTCAATCGGGATGACAGACGGTATGGTCCAGCAAGAAGAATTTAAAATTGTTGAATCATCTAAAAAACCGGATGTCGGGGCTCCAAACAATGTCGATTTAAGCCAGGAAATGGCTGACTTGGCAAAAAATCAACTGTACTATAAATTTGCTGTGAATCTAATGAAAAGACAATTTAACTCAATTAAATCAAGTATTTCAGGCAGGAGTTTATAAATATGCCAAAACTAAGCGGAATATTCGGGTCACTGGCGATTAGTTCGAGTGGAATGAATGTGCAGAGAGCAAGGATTGATGCTATTTCATCAAACGTTGCTAACATTCATACTACAAAAATTGAAGGTGGATCATATTACAAAAGAAAAGTTGTGATTCTGAGAGAACAACAAGATAATATTAACTTCAGCAGCGTTTTAAGTGGAATTATGGGAAATCTGGCAGGAAGTGAATTCTCGGGAGTGGAAGTTCTCAGGATAATGGAAATTGACGATGGTCCGAAGATGATATATGAACCTAATCACCCTGAAGCAAATGATGAGGGAATGGTAAGTTATCCAAATATAAATATCATAGAAGAAATGGTGAATATGATTATATCCTCGCGATCTTTTGAAGCAAATCTTACCGTATTCAACACTGCTAAAGAGATGATATCCCAATCTCTTGAAATTTAAGGGAGACAGCCAATAATGAAAGTTAACTCAGTTGCAGCAGAGTATCTAAAACTTTATCCAAG
Source organism: Candidatus Neomarinimicrobiota bacterium (assembly GCA_022573815.1). Classification (NCBI taxonomy): domain Bacteria; kingdom Pseudomonadati; phylum Fidelibacterota; species Fidelibacterota bacterium. Next base: position 99,639 of record JACZTG010000005.1, on the reverse strand, counting down.
ATCAAATTTTCATCCGGTGCCTGATACCGGTAAGGATAGTGGAAACAGTACGGAAAATAATTTGCAAGGTAATAAGGATGTTTCCCGTGCAAAGGAGCCGAATGAAAGTTTCCAGGTATCAAATCCTAAGCTAAGGGAGATACTCACGAAGGATGAAAAAAAGACTCTAAAAGATTTGTTTGGGACTGAAAGTATGGCTCAAATAAATAAATTATTGGACACTAATGGAATGAAAATAGGCGAGCTCCCTCGTGGCATTCTTGTTAACGTTAAAGTATAGAGGGCTTCTATAATGTCTCAAATAAATCGAATTACTTCAAATATCCCCGGATTAAAACCGATCCCTGAAATAGCCAAAGCTGAAAAATCAGGAGATAGAGTATCATTTGGAAGTTTTATGAGAGAAGTAAACCAGGCTCAAAAGGAAGCCGGCGAAAAAATTATTAGCGTAATAAACGGAAAAGAAGAAGATTTACATTCGGCGATGGTGGCTTCGGAAAAGGCGGGATTAAGCTTTCGATTAATGTTGGAATTAAGAAATAAACTATTAGAAACGTATCACGAAATAATGAGAATGCGCTTTTAGTTAATGGGAGATAAATAAATTGGCTGAACAGTTCGGAAATCTATTTTCAGGTCTATCAGGTGTATTCTGGCAAATGACGGGACGCCAGAAAGCCGAATTATTAATGATTAGCATTATAACGGTTGTAGTATTTGTGGTAATTGCGCTGTGGGCAGGTCAAACAGAATTTGAAGTATTATTCTACGATATGGAATCTTCAGAAGCGGGATTAATAGTAGAGAAACTGAAAGAAGATAATGTGGAATATAAATTAGAGAACGGGGGAACAAAGATACTGGTTCCCAGAAGTAATGTTCATGAACTAAAAATGTCTCTTGCCCAGCAAGGTATACCGCAATCAGGACATGTAGGATACGAGATATTCGATAAATCAAATTTTGGAATGTCAACTTTTGTACAAAAAATTAATTATAAGAGAGCTTTAGAAGGTGAACTGGCGCGCACACTGAATCAAATGAGCGAAGTGAAAGACTCAAGGGTTCATATCGTCTTACCGGAAGAAAAACTTTTCAAGGAGGATAAGCAATTCGCAACAGCATCAATAATATTGATATTGAAAAGTGCCACGAGTTTATCGAAAAGCCAGATTTCAGGTATTACCCGATTGATTGCAAGCAGTGTAGAGGGTCTAAAATCAGGTCAAATCACTATCATTGATTCACATGGAAACACGCTTTCAAAAGGCGAAGAATCTGATGATCTTATAGCCAGCAGTACCAGCCAGATGGAATTACAAAAAGCTGTCGAATCTGAATTGATAGAAAAATCTCAGAAAATGCTTGAAAGTGTTGTTGGCGTAGGGAATGCAATTACAAGGGTAACGGCAGAATTGGATTTTGAGAGTATTGAAAGAACAACAGAATCGTTTGACCCCGATGGACAAGTTATCAGGAGTGAGCAATTTACAACTACTTCAGCAATTGGAACAGACACTTCGCAAACTAGCAAAGAGACAGCCACGACAAAATATGAAATTAACAGGACTGTTGAAACGCTTATAAATTCGGCAGGTGGTATCAAGAGATTGACAATAGCCGTCCTCATCAATGGAAAATATCTAGCTGTCGAGGGAAGCGAAGACAATGAAAATCCGGAAATGAAATATGAAGAGCGTAGTGATGAAGAAATGACGAAATTATCAAATATCGTAAAAACTGCGGTTGGGTTTCAAGAAGGACGAGGGGATAAGATTGAAGTTATCGGAATGCAATTTGCATCGAAAAACCTTATGGCAAATTTCGAGGAAATGGAAGATTCAGGATTTTCTATAGATTATATAAGTGCGGCAAAAAGCGTAGGTATGATCGTTGTCGCCATTGCGGTTCTGTTAGTGCTAAGATCTATGTCTAAAAACGCTGGACCGATAAGAATGACATCCAATCAAGGGAATTATCCCGTATTATCTTCCGCCAACGCAGGAACGGTAGCGTTACCATCAGATTCCGATTTTCCGAAATTGGGGGAATCCGTTCTCCCTGAAGCTGCTGAGCGTACCAAAATGCATAATCAAATTACAAGTTACTCCCGTGAAAAGTCACCAGAGGCCACCAGTTTGTTAAGAAGCTGGCTTATGGAGGATTAATATATGCCAGGATATGATAACACAGGATTATCTATATCAAATCTTACGGGATTGAAAAAAGCGGCAATTCTTTTGGTAGCTATGGGCGAGGAAGCGTCAGCGAGTATTTTCAAACAGTTTACTGATTCTGAGGTTGAACTTCTTACCAAAGAAATTTCTATACTGAGTAATGTCTCTGCGGACATCATCTCTGAAGTCACGGAGGAATTTTATAATATGGTGCTGGCACAAAACTATATTGCTGCCGGTGGCCCTAGTTATGCTAAAAAAATTCTTGAGGCAGCTCTTGATAAGGAAAAAGCTGCTGAAGTCCTTAAAAAGGTTCAACGTTCGTTGGAAGTCAAAGGATTTAACATACTAAAAGATGTAGATTCAACTCAGTTGTTAGCGTTCATCCAAAAAGAGCATCCTCAAACAATAGCGCTCGTTTTAACGCAAATCGAAATTGAACAGGCAGCAAGCATATTGAGCGATCTTCCAAACGATCTCAGAAGAGATGTAATTTACAGGTTTGCTACGATGGATACTGTTCCACTGGATATGGTAACCGAAATAGAGAAAATTCTCGAATCACGAATTGATTTTGGACAGGGTGGAAGCAAACTCGGGGGAGTGAAAACTACGGCGGAAATATTGAATATGGTAGGACGCTCAGTAGAGAAAAACATTCTCGAAGGTCTGAGTAAATCTGATCCCGAATTGGCAACGGAAATAAAAAATTTAATGTTCGTATTTGAAGATGTCATTATACTTGACGACAGGTCAATTCAACGAGTTCTTAAGGAAGTGGATAGTAAAGAGCTCGCTTTTGCATTAAAAGCCGTCACTGAAGAAGTGAAGCAGAAAATATTATCGAATATGTCCGAAAGAGCAGCGCAAATGGTGAATGAAGAGATTGAATTTATGGGACCTGTAAGACTCAGAGAAGTTGAAGAAGCACAGCAAAGAATAGTAGAATCGATTCGTCACTTGGAAGATGAAGGAGAAATTGTGATTAATATGGGCACAAAGGGCGAAGAAATAGTTGTATAAGACTATAATCAAATCGGCTGCAAAGAGCATTGCTGTCCGGCAACTTTCGAGATATTTAATTTCAGAAAACAGAGAATATGATAATCCTATTGACGAATTGAATGACGCTATTACCAGTAACGGCTATATAGGGCAAGTTTGGTTAAAAGTTAAGGAACACATTAAGAAAATCTCAGAAAACGCAAAAACAACAGGTTATGAAGAAGGAAAACAGGCAGGAATTGAAGAATATAAAATCGAATTGGTAAATGAAGTTCATTCTTTTAAAAAGACAGTTGATTCATTTTCCGAGAACATTAAGCAAGCATTTGAGGATATAGAAAAATCAATAGTTAGTCTGTCAGTAAAAATAGCTGAAAAGATATTATTGAAAAAAATAAGCGAAGACGAAAATTTTACTCTCGATATGGTTAATAATTCTATCCGGAAAGCAAAAAACAGCCTAAAGGTAACTGTCAGAGTCAATCCTGCTGACTATGAATTCATATTTAATTTATCAGACCAACCATCGGTTAAAAATGAGAATGTATTGTTCGCACCGGATGAGAATGTTGAAGCCGGTGGTTGTATGATAGAAACTGATTTGGGATTGATTGACGCACAGGTAAAGACACAGCTTGAAGTGATTGAAAAGGATTTAATAAAAGAAGAGACAGATGAATCTGTCTCTTGATAAATATATAGAAAAACTCGACTCTATTTCACCTGAAAGGACAACCGGAATTGTCACAAATGTGGCTGGTTTAACTATTGAATCCAAAGGACCAAAAGCTGCTATAGGAGAAATTTGCAGCTTTATATCAGAAAACGGGGATGAGAGAGGAAAAGGAGAAGTAGTCGGATTTCGGAATAATTTTCTGATTATTATGCCTCTTGGTAAAATGCCGCTTATTAAACTCGGGGATAAAGTATTCATGGAAGACGAAAAATTCACTATTCAGGTGGGTAATGGGATTCTGGGCAGAGTTCTTAACGGTATTGGTGAACCGATAGACGGATTAGGCCCGCTGAATGCCAACGAATGGAGTACTGTTCACAATGATCCTCCCAACCCTATGGACCGAATAAAAATTAGTGAACAAATATACACCGGAGTTAGAACGATAGATGTTTTCATGGCATGCGGAAAAGGACAGAGAACGGGAATATTCGCCGGCAGTGGCGTAGGCAAGAGCGTATTACAGGGAATGATCGCGAGAAATACCAATGCAGATATTAACGTTATAGCTTTAATAGGAGAGCGTGGAAGAGAGGTCAGGGAATTTATCGAAAATGACCTGGGAGAAGAAGGTCTGAAGAGATCAGTTGTAATTGTTGTAACCTCCGATGAACCGGCCCTATTAAAAGTTAAGGGAATTTTAGTGGCGAACAGTATTGCGGAATATTTCAGAAATAAATCTTTGGATGTTATGCTTCTTGTCGATTCGTTAAGCAGATTAGCGATGGCACAGCGAGAAATAGGCTTAGCGGTTGGTGAGCCTCCTACTACAAAAGGTTATACTCCTTCGGTATTTTCATTACTCCCAAAAATAATTGAACGAGCCGGATACAATTCAATTGGAAGTATAACCGGATTTTATACAGTCTTGGTAGATGGGGATGATATGGATGATCCTATCGCAGATGCCTGTCGTTCATTTCTTGACGGCCATATCGTTTTATCAAGAAAATTAGCAGAGAGGAATCAATATCCTGCTATAGATATTCTACAAAGCACCAGCCGGTTAATGAGCGATGTATCTTCTGAGGAGCATTTAAATTTAGCCAATGACTCCAAAAGCAATATGGCAAATTACGAAGAAGCTGAAGATCTGATTAATATCGGAGCATATGTCAATGGGAACGATCCGAAAATCGACAGAGCAATACGAGTAATTAATCCGTTAGTCGATTTTATGCGGCAAAAAATCGATGAAAGTTCGAATTTAAATGAGGACTTGGATGTTTTGGCACAAATATTGCATTTAAACGCTACTGAAAAGAGTCAAGTAAATGAAGAAATTCAAGTTTAGACTCGACAAAGTCCTGAGAGCAAAAGAGATAAAAGAGAAAATAAAATTGAAAGAAATGACGAAAGTAGAATACGAATTAATCAAGCATCGAGAAAAACTTGATGAGATTGATTTGCTATTGAATAAAACCCTAAATTCAATTACCACTCAACGTTCAGGAACCACTCAAAGCCTTGTATTAAGGCGGACATTAGCCTATGAAGAAAGATTGGAACTTGAGATAAATAAACAAATGCAATTCATTTCGAATTCAGAAAAAAGTATGAAAATACTGCGTGGTGAATTGCTGAAACTAAACGTGGAACGTAAGACCTTAGAAAAATTAAAGAAAAATCAAAAGGCGGATTATTTATCAGCATATAAAAAAATCGAACAGTCAAAAACGGATGATATCGCTAACCAACATAGAGGGATAGTTTTTCCGTATAATCTCCTAAATGAGGAAAATATTGCCTGAAACAGAAGAAAATAATGTAGGCACGGAAAAAATAAAAAAGCCAGCCGGTAAAAAAGAGCTACCAATAAAAATGATCCTACTTGGCATAGTGGGATATGTTTTGGTATTTGGACTGATGATGGCTGGTATAGTTATGTTTTTAAAACCTGATGCGCCTCCGTTAATAAAATCAAAAGTATTCGAAGAAGCAGCTAAAATCGATCAGACCGCTGCGCCCGAAGAACCGGTCGTAAACGCGCCGAAAGAATTAAGTTTAGATGATCCTGCTAATGTAGATATCAGTGATTTGGTAAATGAGCTAAAAGAAATCGAATACAAGAGCAGACTTCGCTATAAAATGGAGCAAGATTCTGTTGCTCGAATTTTAGCGGAACGGGAAACAAAGATTGCTGAAGCAAAGCTTGAAAAACTTAAACTCGAAGCTGCAAAGATCATATCCGCCAGACCTCAGCCAAGGGTGGTCGCCACAAAATTGAGTGATACAGATAATAGCTCAAACATTTCAGGTAAAAAAGAAGTTAAAGAATCCGCAAAAGACTTCAAGCAACTTGCTAAAATATATGAATCCATGAAACCAAATGCTGCAGCGAAAATTTTAGAAAAAATGGAAAGCACACTTGTGGTTAATTTGCTTACTAATATGAAAAACAGAAATGCCGCTAAGATATTAAGCTCATTTAAACCGGGTAAAGCCGCAAGAATCAGCAAACAAATGAGTAATAAAATGGCTCAAATATAAATGGCATCAAGCGCTCAAATATTAAATATTGCTAATTTACTTTCAGGCGGAAGTGAAGGGTTGGGTGTTGGGAAATCGAGTACCGCCAAAACAGATAAAAAAGATTTTATAGCCCTTCTAAAAAGTTTAACTTCAAAGGCTGAACTAAAAAATAAAAAATTAACATCTAACGTATTAAAAGAAGAAGTGCCTGTTATTCTTCCATTCTCATTTCCAGAGGTTAAGACATTGGCGGGAAAAACTAAGAGATTAGCTGGAGGTACCATTCAAAAACAAATTAATGCAAATGTCGAGACTCTAAAAGATGGAATTGGACCCCAAAATAATCTAATAGCTACCATTACCGGGAAAAATAAAGCGGGAGCTCAGAAAGATATTAAAAATATTTTTTCTACCGGCGTAAATAAAATAACGAAATTTAATGTTATCTCCAAGACTATGAAAAGTGCGGAAAAAAACGAGATAAGTAAGATAGAAGTCGTAAAAAATGGGAAGATAGTCCAAAGTCACTTGAAGGTAGCGAACGGTTTAGGAATTAAATCAATAGACGAAAAAGATGTAAAAATAGAGAAAATGCAGCCAAAGCCATTGAAAGCGGCAGAAAAAGGTAGTCATAATATTATATCATTGGGTACCGGCAAAAATGTTGTTCTGAATAAAGTATCTCCTGTTCAATCAAGTAAGAAGGTAGCTGAAAAGAGCGATAGAAATCTATTAGCCGGTCAATCGAATAATAAACAAATAACTGTGAATAGCTCTGCAGATGTGAAAAAGGTAAAGATTACTCCCAAGTTAAAGTCTGAATTGAAAATTAGCGCCGAATTATTACCGGTGAAAGACAGTGAATTAAAAAAAGAGTCTTATTTCAATTCAAGAAAAGATAATATTAAATCTGAACCGCTAATTCGTAAAATAGAAAAGTCTGCCGCACGGCTAATCGCGAATAAATCAGTCAATTCAACCTTATTAAATCCGAAAGCAGCTGATAGCGGGGTAAAACTTAAAACAGATATAGTGCTTAGGAATTTAGCAATTGTTGAAAAATCGGCATCTGATGAAATTACTCCGGCGACGCAGAACCGACAGGGCAATGTGGATGTATTTAAACAAAAGAATTCGATATTAATTCGAGGAGTGCGAAATAGCGTTATTTATAATATGCAGCCTGTGGCAGCTGAATCAATTGGCAATAAAATAAATATTCTGCAATCCTCAGCAAAACGGGTAATCAGTGAAAGTAATAAGAGAGAGATTCCCACTCTCAGCTTTTTAAAAGCATCAAAAAATACCAAGCAGGAAATGAGCAATAAATCGGTTGAGAAAAACTACAATAATTTATTGAACTTCAGCAATAAGAAATCAAACACATTATTGGATTCTGATACAAAGAACTTATTCAACGCACAAATGGGAATTACAAAAGAAGATACATCACTTCCTAAATTGAAAACAACTTTCGTTAAGAACGGAGTATTGCTTGATCAAACTAAGCTCCTGGATAACAATCTTATGAAATTTACGATAAAGGAGATCGATAAAGGATTAAGTCAAATTCAACTACGGATAACACCCAAGGGACTGGGTAGTATAAAAATCGACCTTCAGCAAGACGGGAACGCATTGGTAGCGAAATTTTTTGTAGAAACTCCTGAAATCGCGAAATTATTGAAAGATGCGCTACCCGAGCTCAAGGAAGCTCTCTCGCAGCAGGGTATAAAACTTGATGAGAGTGATGTTTCTTCAAGAAAAGAAGAATCCGCACATTATTTTAATGGGAAAAATACCGGTAATTTTGAAGGTAAATATCAAAAGAACAACAGCCACAGAACCCCGGTAATAAATCATGAGATGGAAGTACCCCTTGAATTACTTTCTCAGAAGCAGACTCTGATTCATAGTCCTAATAGTACGATCGAATATTTAGCTTAAGGCTAAATATCGTAAGGAAAAACTTCCCCTATAAGGTCGGAAAAAACTTCCCACAACATAGTCAGACAAATTTCTATATTATCCTTTTTCCAAATCCTTGAATCTGTAAAAGCATTGTTACTATTGGATTTAGCCGATAATGCGTTGATGGATGAAAATAAATTAAGCGTTGGCACGCATCTTGCTTTTAGAGAGCTGAAATATAGGGAGAAATAAATGGTTGAAACTATATCGGTATTAAACGGGCAGCAAAACAGTCCCACGTTCGAAGAGAAGGAAGATAGAAACTCCATTGGAAAAGATGGATTTATGAGGCTTCTTTTAACGCAATTAAGAAATCAGGATCCTCAAAATCCTCTTAAATCGCACGAATTTGCCAGTCAGTTAGCTCAGTTTACTCAGGTGGAGCAGCTTTTTAATTTAAATGATAAATTGGACAAGAGTATTCAAATAGATATCAACCTCAGCCAATCCATAGGAAATACGTTAGCGACCACTATTGTTGGTAAAAACATGATGGCTATCGGGAATGAGATAAGCCTTTTAGACGGTAAGACCAGTGATATTTTCCTGACCCTAAAGGAAAGCGCCCCGAATGTTAACATAAATATTTTTGACTCTAATGGAACTTTAATAAAAAGAGAAAAAGCAGGTGCGTTCACTACGGGTGACCATACTTTTTCATGGGATGGAAAAAACGATGAAGGCGTTTTAATGCCTGACGGCAAATATACTTTTGAAGTTAAAGCATTAAGTAATAGTGGCAATACTATACCTGTCGCATTCTTTATGGGAGGACACATTTCCGGTGTAGAGTTCAGCGATGATAATCCTACTACTTTCTTAATCGGATTCTTAAAAATAAGCGTGTCAGACGTTGTAAGGATAGTTGAAGCGGAGGGTAGCTAATTGTCTGATAGTGGCATAATCGAACGCATAGCCGCATCGAACTTGACAAGAAAAGTCTCCTCGATTGGCAATCAACTCAATAAACCGAAATTACCGATTGATAAGCCTGAAGGCATTGAAAGTTTTTCGAATGTGCTTCGCCGGGAAGTGGATTTAAAATTTTCGAGTCACGCGATAAATCGTCTTAAAGACAGGCAGATAATTTTAGATCCGTCTGAAATGCAAAGACTTAAAAACGCAGTTAACATTGCGGATCTGAAAGGCTCAAAAGACGCACTTGTATTGCTGAATAATAACGCATTCATAGTGAGCGTGAACAATCGCACTGTTGTAACGGCATTAAATAATGATGAGAACAAAGGAAGAGTATTTACCAATATAGATTCAGCAATTATCGCATGATAAATAAAAACAACAAAACAAACAACCGTATAGAGCCGGACCTTTTATCCATAGGGGGCTCTATTTCGCCGATTGACAGACGCGAAATAATCTACGGGTCAAGGAGGTCAAAACAATGATTAGGAGCTTATTTGCTGGCGTTTCGGGATTGAGAAATCATCAATCATTTATGGATGTAATCGCGAACAATATAGCAAACGTAAACACAGTCGGATTCAAGAGAAGTAGAATTACTTTCAAAGAATCCTTAGCACTACTCATAAGGGGCGCACAAAGCGCTACTGCTGAGTTGGGTGGAATAAATCCAATGCAAATCGGATTAGGAATGACGGTAGGAAGTATCGATCAGATATTTTCACAGGGAAACTTGGAAGCCACGGGACAGGCAACTGACCTTGCGATCCAGGGTGACGGCTTTTTCGTCGTCAGAGACGGTGCAAGACAATTCTACACCCGAGCAGGTAACTTTCAGCTTGACGCTAAAGGAAGGATAGTAAGTCCATCCACAGGTTATGTCTTGCAAGGGAAGATGGCTAATGCTAAAGGCGGAATTCTTGAAGGAACCCCTATCACAAACATTACTCTTCCGTTCGGACAGAAAACACCTGCTCAAGCGACAACAGAGGTAGGGTTTGCCGGAAACCTTGATGCGGGTGGTATCTCAGGGGGAACGCTTCTAACCAGCGATTCACTAAACGCAATAGAAACAGACGGCTCCAGCGATGTGAACAATCTGTATGCTAATGGAGCAGCAGATGCGTCAATTACCGGTATGACCAACAATTCGACACAGGTTGCTGTCACGGATGGTTCTACATCTAAAACATATACGTATGTTGAAGGAACCGCTGCCTCTGGTGAGTTTCACACACTTGCAGATCTAATAAGCAATATAAACAGTGATTTTTCGGGATCATTGAGTGCTGCAATGGTTGCCAGTACGGGAGAAATCAGATTTACTAATGACTCGGGAGGAAGCATCGATCTTGCTGTGACAAGCACAAATATAAATCTGGACAAAGCGCTTTCAGCGGCAGACGCAACATTGGCAGCAGCAGCTACCAGCGATACAGATGAATTCAGTCACGTTGCTAAAACAACAGATCTGTTGATTGATTTACGGAACTCCACGGGTACCTCTCTTGGTATTACGGCAACAGATGTAATTCGAGCGAACGCATCCATCGGCGGAACGGCAATCTCTGAAGGAACTGTGACTGTAACAGCAGCGACGACCTACAGTGAATTGGCTGAGAGTCTCGAAAACATTTTCAGAATCAAAAATTCAGACGGTGTCACTATTGATTCTGAAGGCGGTGGTCTTTCGATAAACGGCGATGGTGGATTAATAAACGAGCTCACTAATTTAAAAATTACCGCAGAGGACAGCGGCGGCACACCCAGAGCATCGTTTAATTCAATATTCGATGATTCAGCTGGAAATTGGTTCGAGGCTAAAGAGGCATCTGATTACACTCAGAGCGCATCGATAACAGTATTCGATTCAAAAGGTGAATCGCATATTGTCTCAATCAAGTTTATCAAAGATCCCGTAGAGGCGAATAAATGGAGATGGGAATCGGAAATTGCAGGGTTATCTAACGATAAGTTAAGCGGCAATGTCGGTGAACTGACATTTGATAGTGAAGGTAATCTTAAAACATTCAGTTACGATGGTGGCGCTGCTGCATTCAGGTTTTTACCGGATAATGGCTCAAACGTTGTAGAAATAAAGTTTGATGCCGGTACGTTCGGTGAAATCAACGGACTATCACAGTTTGACGGTTCGCCTAACGCCATTGCCAATGAACAGGATGGTAACACTGTAGGTGAACTCAGCAACATTACAATAGACGCTACCGGAGTAATTTCTGGAGTCTATACCAATGGTGTTACTCAGGATTTGGCTCAAGTAGTCCTGGCCACATTTAACAATCCGACTGGTCTGGTTCGCGTTGGCGATAACCTGTATAACGTATCCGGAAACTCCGGTCAGCCTGTGATAGGAGAAGCGGGCACGACCATTCAATCTACTATCACATCAGGAGCGTTGGAACTCTCTAATGTGGAGTTGGTGGAAGAATTCACGAAGATGATTATTGCTCAAAGAGGTTTCCAGGCAAACGCCAGGGTTACTACGGTGAGTGACAAGATTCTTGAGGAAGTTGTAAGACTAAAACAGTAAGTAATCTAGAGTGAGTGAAGGGCGGACTAATGTCCGCCCTGACTCCTGCTCTAGGAAGGAGCAGACTTTAGGCAGATGGATATTGCCACACTTATTGGGATATTTTCGGGGATTTCCCTCGTTGTTTATGCTATCGTCCGCGGAGCGGATCCGATAGTATTCATAGATATAAATTCAATGATAATTGTATTTGGTGGCACAGCAGCAGCTACTTTTACAAATTTTCCGTTAAAAGACGTAATACGCGTACTGGGCGTTTTGAAAAAAGCGTTTTTCAATTCTGCACCAGTATTTCAGCATAAATTAGAAAGAATAGTAGATCTCGCTATAAAAGCTCGAAGAGAAGGAATTTTAGCGCTTGAGACCGAGATGGAACACGAAGAAGAAGAGTTTTTAATAAAAGGAATTCAACTTGCAGTAGATGGTACCGAGCCGGAAATGATAAAGGCAATTCTTGGTGCAGAACTCTCTAATACTGAGGAGAGACACTCTCTCGGAGCAAGTATTATGAGAGCGATGGGTACCTATGCACCGGCTCTTGGTATGATTGGAACTCTAATCGGTCTGATTCAGATGTTGAGCGCGATGGAAGATCCGTCACAGATCGGTAGTGGTATGGCCGTTGCGTTAATTACTACTTTTTACGGTGCAATGTTGGCAAATCTAATCTTTTTGCCGATTGCGGGTAAATTAGAGACTATATCCACTCAAGAAGTTCTGCAAATGGAGATGATTCTCGAAGGAATACTTTCTATCCAACAAGGTGATAACCCCCGAATGATTCAGGAAAAATTAATATCATTCATTCCTCCAAATTTCAGAGCAGAGATATTGAATGCGAATACGGGCGGAGGTTTATAATCATGGGAATCAGAGATAAAAAAGTCAAATCAGGTAATGAGGGTGCGCCAGCATGGATTGTTACATTTAGTGATTTAATGACTTTATTATTGACATTCTTTGTTCTCCTGTTGTCGTTCTCTGCGATTGAGATGGACAGTTTTGTAGCGGCAATGGGATCGCTCAAGGAAGCTCTTGGCGTATTTAAAGGCTCTCAATCGGTAATGTATTCGCCTGCGAATGTCACCGGATCTATTCCTACCAAAGCTGAAATATTAAAAGCCACGGGAGAGATAAGAGCATTTTTGAAAAAAAATAAATTAGAAAAAATGGTGGAAATGGAACTGACGGGTGAAGGGATACGATTCAAGCTGAATAGCGCATTATTATACGGTTCAGGCGAAGCGGAACTTTCTGATGTAGCAAGCGATCTTCTTGAAAATATCAGTTACTTAACAGCCAGATTCGCAACACATGTTGTTGTTGAGGGTCATACGGATGATCTTCCAATGACTGATCCTAATGGTAAATTCAAGTCTAATTGGGACCTTTCTTCAGCCAGAGCCATTTCAGTAGTGAATTTTCTCTCTACAAATAAGAATGCTAAAAAAGACATATTTCATATTGCGGCATATTCTGAATTCAAACCACGTGTACCAAATATTTCTGCGGAAAATAGAGCAATAAATCGGAGGGTGGAAATAATGATCAAATTACATGAGCCACCAAAAGATTATTCAGATAAGGAAATTGATTTGCTGTTAAGATTTATCGAGCCGGAAGATGAAGAAGGAGAAACAATTTCTGACACATTGAGGAGTTTTTAGTATGGAAGGCGGCGATGCCCTTTCACTAAATGAAACAGAAGAATTAAAAGAAACGGTAGATAGTTTTCCTGATGGCAAGAAAAAATTATTAACCATTCTCATCGGTTCTGTTGCCGGGTTGGCGCTACACGGATTCTTGGCATACTACATTACTAAGTCGTATGTAATCCCGAGATATTTTGATAGCCCTGTAATGGCGGCAGACGAGAAAGAAATTGTTGCAGCTATAGAACCTGTAGTGAAAAAAGTGAAGGCTAAACCAAGTAAAAAAGCAGATAAGACAGAAAGAAAACCTGTTACAGAGGAGATGAAATTTGTTGTAGTGAATCATATCGTCATTAATCCCTATGGAACGAATGGTCGAAGGTTTCTGGCTTTAGATCTAAGTATAGGTACCACCAGTGCTGCTGCTGTTAAAGATCTTGAGAAACGCGATGCAGAATTAAGAGACAAATTAAACACCCTTTTAAGCAGAAAAACTATTGCTGAACTTACCAACATCATTTCGAAACGAAAGATTAAAAAAGATATAATAGCGCTTTTGAACGGTGTAATAACTAAAGGTGAAGTACGAGAAGTTTATTTCACCAAATACGTACTTCAATAATGGGAAAATTATTATGACAAAATTGTTATCACAGGAAGAGATTGATGCTCTACTTACAAGTGACAATTTAGGGGATTCAAACATCACATCTGCGGGAACCCAGAAGATGGTGAGCGTGTATGATTTTCGTCATCCCGACAGAGTATCAAAAGATCAGATGAGAGCATTAAGAACAATTCACGAGCGGTTTGGAAGAATGTTCGCAACATATCTCTCAAGTAATCTTCGAATGATGGTAGATATTAAAATAGATTCAATTGATCAGGTAACCTACTCAGAATACGCAATGTCCCTTACGACTCCCGCGTGCATTTATGTTATCAATTTTTCTAAGCTTGGCGGAAGTGGGTTAATCGAATTTTCTTCTGATTTGTTTTTTACTTTACTCGATAGGCAATTAGGAGGCTCAGGGAATTCAGTGATAGAAAATCGCGAAGTAACTATCATTGAACAAAAGGTTTTGGAAAAAGTAGTTATTAGTGCTCTTTCATTTCTTAATGAAGCGTGGGAAACAATAACCCCACTGGGAAGCGAGCTTGAATCATTCGAAACTAACGCTCAATTCGTACAGATTGCCCCCCCGAGTGAAACGGTTGTGATTGTTATATTTGACGTCTTTATAAGAGATAAAACTTATAGTATTAATCTCGCGATTCCATACTATGTAATAGAGCCGGTTATGCAGAATCTCAGCGCGCAAACCTGGCTATCTCTTACTCAACATGGTGACGCAGAGGACAAGACTGATAAAATAAGAGATAATATATTACAGTCAAAAGTGAACCTAATCGCAAACTTGGGTACGGCTGATATCACCATCAGCGAGTTTGTGAATTTACAAAAGGGGGATATGATAAGATTGAACGAAAGATTGGATTCACCCTTACAAATTCTGATTAACGAAAAAATTAAATTTTTAGGATCCCCCGGAAATATTAAGAATCATAAAGCAGTAGAAATTAATGAAATCGTGTCATCTGAGAACGAAGGATATTACATAAATTAAATCCATGATATTAGGAGAAATTAATAATGAGTCTTAGCGCTGAAAAATTACAAAACTTACAACTTCTTATGGAGGAGTATGTCAGTTCCTTTGAAAAAACCATAAATACGATTACAAACGCAGATACAACTTTCTCTGTTAGTAAGGTCGATCAATTAGAAGAGGAAGAGTTAATTTCCATATTAAGTGGGGATGTCGTTAGGGCTAATGTACCGATAGCCCAAGGATTAGAAGGCTCATTCACTTTTGTATGGCCCACCGATCTCGTAGCGAAAATGGCCGATTTAATGTTAGCCGGAGACGGAACAGCCCAATTTAATTCTGAGGAGCATATAGATGCGATTCAGGAGATAGCATCGCAGATATTGGGACCGATCGCTACCCATCTCAGCGATAATTTGGAGGACAAAGTTGAATTTAGTACACCGGAAGCGGGGCTGGCAGAATCAAGTCAAGTAGCAACCGACTTATCGTCGCTTGTTACGACGGTCATAACCGGAACTCTCGGTGAAGAAAAATACCAATGGACATTTAGTATTTCTACTGATCAAGCGATTAAATTGGCTGAAATATCGATTGAAGAGGAGACTTCAGAGCCTGATGTAATGCCTGAAAACGTTGAATTTGAATCTTTTCCGAATACGAAATCTTCCGCTAAAGAATCTGCTGAAAATATGGATATGTTGATGGATCTATCGCTTCAAGTTTCAATCGAATTAGGTCGGACAAGGTTATATATAAAAAATATTCTCGAACTTGGACAAGGTTCGGTAATTGAGCTTAATAAGCTCTCGGGAGATCCTGTGGATATTTATGTTAATGATAAAAAATTCGCTGAAGGGGAAGTAGTAGTAGTGGATGAGAATTTTGGTGTTCGTATAACAGATTTAGTTTCTCCCAGCGAGCGAGTGGAGAAGCTTAGTGATTAGATTAATTCTGAATATTATCATTGCCCTTATTTTCCTCCTGGGAATTCCTGTAGTTTCGTATGGGCAGGTCGATGATAGCGTTACGGTAGCAAACCTTACGCCTAAGTCCGGCTGGGAGATTCCGCAGAATACAGGTGAAATAAGTCTCCTTACGGTTCTCGGAAAGGGAATCGGAGCACTATTGCTGATAGTGTTGATGATTTACGGAGTTGTCTGGTTATTAAGATATTTCATGAATAAAAAAAATCCGGGGAGTTTTGCGGCAAGTTCAATTCGTGTTATTTCTACAACATATATAGCGCCTAAAAAATCGGTGGCGTTACTGCAAGTTTACGATAAGGCGGTACTGATCGGAATATCAGAAAATTCAATGGACGCGCTGATTGAACTCGACGAGGAATCGGGATGGAAAGAGCTTTTAACGGATGCTACGGATAATAAAGGCAGCGAAAGCAGTTTCGCTCAAAAACTTTCAAAAACATTGAAAGAAAATATATCAAAGGGATTCCCCATCAGAGGAAATAAAAGGTAATGGACAAGAAACTCAGAAAATTGATTTTATTATCTGTTATCGTCGGCGGGATAATAATCAGTAATTCGGACGGCATAAACGCTCAAAGTTTTCCAAAAATAACTATCGGTGTTGAGGAAACTGATGAACCGGAAGAAGTAGCGCTCACATTACAGATACTCGCCATGATGACGGTTCTGTCGCTGGCACCGTCCATTTTAATTATGATGACTTCTTTCACAAGAATAATAGTTGTGTTCCATTTTATGAGGCAGGCGCTGGGAACACAGCAAATGCCACCAAATCAACTTCTGTTAGGACTGGCTATCTTCATAACCATATTTGTAATGACGCCTGTTTGGACAAAAGTAAATGATGACGCGCTTCAGCCTTATTTAGCCAAGGAAATAAATTATAAAGATGCTATAGATAAGGGAATGGAACCGATACGAAATTTTATGTTCGCTCAGACGCGGGAAAAAGATCTTTCACTCTTTCTGAAGATGTCCAACGCTACTAAACCAGCAAATATGGGGGAAATATCAAATAAAGTGTTGATTCCCAGTTTCATTATTAGTGAACTTCGAAAAGCATTTCAGATCGGGTTCATCTTATATATTCCACTTCTTGTACTTGATCTGGTGGTGGCAAGTATTCTCATGTCAATGGGAATGATGATGCTGCCACCGGTAATGATTTCACTTCCTTTTAAGATTCTGCTGTTTGTGCTGGTTGATGGTTGGAATTTACTGATAGGCTCTTTGATAACAGGAATAAAATATTAGGCTGATTAAATGAATGAATCTATGGCAGTTGAAATAGGAAGAGAAGGATTGATTGTTGCTATCAAGATTGCTTCACCCATTCTTGGTTTAGGGCTTATTGTAGGGCTCGGAGTTGGTATTTTCCAGGCTGTTACGCAGATCCATGAACTGACATTAACGTTTGTACCGAAGATATTTGCAACTGCATTCATACTACTACTGCTTATGCCTTGGATGCTGCAAGAAATGATGGAGTTTATGATAAAAGTAATCACAATGATCGGAACATTTTAAATGGAATTATTTGGAATCACCGAACGATCTTTTGAGGTTTTTATGTTGGTATTTGCAAGAGTATCAATGGTGATAGCTGTTGTTCCCATTTTTGGTTCTACAAACGTTCCCGTTCCTATTAAAATTGGTCTATCGTTGTTCATATCTTTGATTACCTATACTATAATTGACCAAAGTGTGGTTCCGCAAAATTTGCCTCTTTTGGGTCTGCTCATCTTAATTTTGAAAGAAGGGATCGTCGGATTAATGTTCGGATTTGTCACCGGAATTATGTTTTTCGCCATTCAGTTTGCCGGTCATTTTATCAGCTTTCAGATGGGATTTGCCATGGTTCAGCTTATTGATCCTCAATCACAGGAAAGAGTTCCAATTATAGGGCAATTCTATTTTATTATGACAATACTCATATTCCTTTTAATAAATGGTCATCATCTGGTATTGAGCGCTCTCGGAGAAAGTTTCAATTTAGTGCCTATCGGGTCGGGAATGATAAATAAAGAATTAACGGATTCATTGATTTTATTGGGAGGAAAAGTATTCACCCTCGCGATGAAAATTTCCAGCCCAATCCTGGCGACACTTTATCTCACAGATGTAATGATGGGAATTATCGCCAGAACCGTACCACAAATGAATATATTTTTTGTAAGTCTACCGCTGAAGATAAGCATCGGAATGATACTTATAATAGTTACTCTCTCGTCATTTCCATGGTTAATCGGAACGCTTGTAGTAGAAATGGGCGAAAATCTTAACATATTACTCAGGTTACTTTAGGGAATGGCAGAAGGCAGTTTTCAAGAGAAAACAGAACAAGCATCACCAAAAAAATTAGAAGATGCGCGTAAAAAAGGGCAGGTGGCTAAGAGCCAGGAGCTCAACTCCGCTTTCGTTTTGCTTACAGCGTTACTCACACTTAATTTTATAATTGAAGATTTTTTCATTATAATTACAAGCGTATTCAGAGCTGTCTATAAAGAGGCAGGAACATTCGAAATAACCCCATCATTAGCAATGCCCTACCTGGAGATCGGACTGAATTTATACGCCAGATTAGTGGCTCCTGTTGCGTTAACAATTTTGGTTGTAGGTGTGGGGATAAGTTACGCACAGGTGGGTTCAATATTTGCTATAGAATCGTTAACTCCAAAATTTGAAAAGATTAATCCGTTCAAAGGGTTTAAGAAAATGTTTTCACAGCGTTCACTCGTGGAAGCTGCTAAGAGTATTTTCAAAGTATTGGTAGTAGGAGTTATAGGATATCTGACCATCTCATCTAATTTCGGCGAGTTCATACTTCTCGCAGATAAAGAAGTACCCTTTTATATAAGCTTTCTCGGGTCAATGATGTTTGATATAACGCTAAATATCACGATAGCGTTGATGTTTCTCGCAATATTGGATTTTGCATACCAAAAATGGAAACATGGCGAAGATTTGAAGATGACCAAAGAAGAGGTGAAAGAAGAATACAAGCAGACTGAAGGTGATCCGGCTATAAAATCGAGAATAAGAACAATTCAAAAAGAGGGCGCACGTAAGAGGATGCTGCAAGAAGTACCGGAAGCGGATGTGATAATTACAAATCCCACAACGTATGCCATAGCCCTTAAATATGATATCGAAACTATGTCCGCACCAACGGTCGTAGCAAAAGGGATGAGGAAAGTGGCAGAGAGGATAAAGGAAATCGGAGAAGAGAACAATATTCCAGTTGTGGAAAACAAATGGTTAGCGAAAGCGCTTTATAAAACAGCCGCAATCGGTGAAGAAACTCCTTTTGATCTTTATAAAGCTGTGGCTGAAGTACTCGCATATGTATACAAATTGAAAGAATCAAAATGAAAGAAGCAGTAGAAAAATTTTCCGGAGTGATAGCGGCAGTCGGAATAATCGGTATAATCGGTGTTATGATTATCCCCCTACCTTCTTACTTGCTCGATATTCTTCTCGCCTTGAATATAACGCTCGCATTAATCGTCATTATGGTTTCTATGTACACCAGCGAACCGCTTCAATTTTCTGTGTTTCCCGGGTTGTTACTTATTATGACGCTATTCAGGCTTTCGCTCAATATCGCATCCACAAGATTGATTTTATCGGAAGGATACGCCGGCGACGTAATTGAAGCATTCGGTACTTTCGTAATTAGTGGGAATTATGTGGTTGGATTCATAATCTTCCTCATTCTTGTCATAATAAATTTCGTGGTAATTACCAAAGGAGCCGGCAGGATTGCGGAGGTGTCGGCGAGATTTACTCTTGATGCGCTTCCCGGAAAGCAGATGGCAATTGACGCTGACTTGAACGCAGGCTTGATAGACGACCGTGATGCTCGTGAGCGAAGGGAAAAGATTTCACGTGAAGCGGATTTTTATGGAGCTATGGACGGAGCAAGTAAATTTGTAAGAGGGGACGCAATTGCCGGGTTGATAATTACTATAATAAATATTGTCGGTGGTCTTATCATTGGAGTGGGCCAGAATAATATGGAGTTATCGGAGGCGGTCACAACATATACCAAGCTCACTGTCGGTGACGGATTGGTAACTCAAATCCCCGCACTCTTAATTTCAACAGCATCAGGTCTGATTGTTTCAAGAGCGGCATCGGACTCAAATGTGGGTCAGGCGATAATAACCCAGCTTTTATCAAAACCAAGAGCGCTGGGTTCAGCTGCTGTAGTAATATTCATATTCGGCTTGGCCCCTGGATTGCCGACTCTCCCATTTTTCATACTCTCTATAGTCACGGGAGGATTGGCATATACGCAAATGCAAACTGATAAGGCAGAAATAGAGGAAGAAATAGAAGAAGAAGTTACAGATGAGGGGCCACATGATGAAATAAAAGCTCTCTTACAAGTCGATCCGCTTGAATTGGAGATCGGGTATGGGCTAATTCATCTCGTAGATGAAAGTCAGGGAGGGGATCTCCTTCATCGAGTGAGTTCAATCCGAAAACAGATGGCCATGGAAATGGGAATTATTGTTCCGCCAATCAGAATCCGAGATAATTTAAAACTGGCTTCCAATGATTATATGGTTCGCATAAGAGGAAATGATGTTGCCAAAGGCGAAATACTTCCGAATCACCTATTAGTGCTGAATCCTGAAGTGCTTGATTCGTCTATGCCCGGCGAGGATACGACCGAGCCTACCTTCGGTATGCCGGCAAAATGGATTCCTGAAAGTCAAAAGACTTTAGCCGAAGCTGTCGGAGCAACTGTGGTAGATCCTGAAACGGTATTAGCAACACATTTAATGGACGTATTCAAATTAAATGCGAATCAGCTTTTAAGCAGGCAAGACGTACAAGTTTTGATTAACAACGTTAAAGAAACAAATCCAACCGTGGTGGATGAATTAATTCCCGGATTGCTGAATGTAGGTACAATTCAAAAGGTTCTTCAGAATTTACTCAAGGAAAAAGTTCCGCTGAAAGACCTTGTATATATACTTGAAGTTCTCGCTGATTTCGCTCCTCAAACAAAAGATCCCGAGCTGCTAACGGAGTATTTGCGGACATACTTAGCAGAAACGATAAGTCAAACATTCAGAAATGAAGATGGTAGACTATATGCCATAACTCTGGATCCTTCCGTGGAAAGCGAGATAGTAGCTGCCGCAGTACCTAAGACGGGGAGCCCAAATGAAATAGGATTACCTCCGGATCGAATTAGGGATATTTACAAAGAATTAAGGCCTCTGGTTAAGAGGATGAATATGGAAGGTAGGCAGGCAATAGTAATTTGCAGCCCACAAGCGAGGCCATTTTTCAGGGCGCTTGTGGAACCAACTTTCCCAACGATGGCGGTTCTGTCTTACAGTGAATTAACGCCTCAGACTGAATTACAATCAATAGGAATGGTGAGTGGATAATTATGAAAGTTCAAAAATTTACAGGTAGTACAATGAGAGAAGCCCTTTTAGAGGTAACTAAAGAATTGGGCAAAGAAGCTGTTATCCTTCAATCAAGAAAGGTAACTGAAGGAGGTTTGATGGGACTTGGAACCCGGAATTTAGTTGAAGTCACTGCCGCACTCGATAAAAATTTTCCGGGCAGTAACAGGTCAGTCCGAACAGGCAGCAGTGGATTTATTCCGCCTGCTCCGATCGCTCCAGCTAACGACGAGCAAAATAAAAAACAGGAGCTAAGGCTTATCGGATTGGTAAATCAAGTGGAGAGTTTGCAAAGTACATTGTTTGAGATGTCAAATCGTCTTCAGTATCCTAATACTCCCGCCCTACCTGATCCGTTCGGTGTCTATTACACTAAAATGGCTAACAGCGGTATGGAATTGGACACTATCAGCAAAGTTTTGATAAAATCATACGAAAGTATGGGCGGCAAAGATTTAGCGGATATACCCGCCATTGAGAGAAGAATAAAATCAAACATAGCGAATCTATTAAAAACAAAGGTGCCTAAAAAGCTAAGTGTTAAAGAGCCTTATAAAACAGTCGTTATCGGTCCAACAGGAGTTGGTAAAACAACTACAATCGCCAAGTTAGCCGCGTCGGCAAGGCTATACAAAAAATTAAATGTTGCGCTGATAACAACGGATACTTTCAGGATTGCTGCCACAGACCAGCTTAGAGCTTTCGCCGATATCCTCAAGATACCGATGGAGGTTGTTTACTCCGACAGTGAAATGCGTAAGGCTATAGGAGTGCATGCCGAGAAGGACGCAATATTTATTGATACGACGGGCAGAAGTCCTGAAGACGCAAATAATATAAACGATTTACTCAAAATAGTAAGTTCAGCCAAACCACATCATGTTCATATGGTTCTCAGTTCCTCTACTGATAAGGATTCACAGCATCGGGCTTTAAAGGGATTCGGAAAAATGAATATTGACAGTCTGATATTCACAAAACTCGACGAGTCAGCCAAGCCGGGGTCAATATTAGATGTAGCATTAGAAAGCCGGAAACCAATTTCATATCTGACTAATGGACAAAATGTGCCTCAGGATATTAAGGTTTGGAATGTAAACGGATTTGTTGACGGAATTATAAAAGACTAAAGAGAATGGATCAGGCAACTTCATTAAGAGACGAATTTAGGGAAAGCGAGATGAGCTTTTCCATATCTCCAAATTCCGGAGGAAGAGTGTATCTGATAGCGAGCGGTAAGGGAGGCGTAGGAAAAAGTTTACTGTCAGTGAATATGGCATACACATTGGGTTCTGCGGATTCCCCCGTTCTGCTCATCGATGCCGATTCGCATGGCTCTCACCTTGATATGATGATTGGAAGCAATCCTTCGAAAAGATTAGATGATGTGGTGTACGGTAGGGAATCAATCCTAAACGTCATTGATAGGTCATATGCGGGAGTACATCTGATAGCCGGAGCGGACGGGTTTCCTTTAGATAGGAATTTTGACATTGAAATGCGAAGGATAGTGTGCGATAATATGAACCGGTTTACTTCAGAATATCCATTCGTAATTATTGATGGTGGCTCGTCAGAACTGGAGAATCTCGAATTATTTTCGAGAATATCCACATCAATAATACTTATCAGTACGCCTGAACTTACTTCTATCACAGATACCTATGCTCTTGCAAAATATTTAATAATAAAGCTCGGCGATGATATTGATATTCAGGTAATAATCAATAAGTCGCGAAATGAAGACGAAAGCAGAGAAATAGCGTCGCGGCTCAATTTAATGACTGAAAATTTTTTGCAACAAAAAATATCCTACGCCGGCTCTGTAAGCTCAATGAATGAATTCGGAGAATCTGTAGAAAATCAAAATCCGGCCGTTCTCAGCGATAAATTCGGGGTTATAAACAAAATGTTTACAAAGGTATTAGAAAATCTTCGAAAGAACGAAAGGGGAAATATAGTGGAATTGGATTTAATGGAAACAACAGGTGAATGATGGATGGAATGGTAAATCAGTTTTTGTTTAAGGCGGTATTGCTGAGCTTTCTTTCAGTAATCTTCTGGGGATTATTGAAAGAAGCATCCATTGTGAACATGCTAATAAAAGGTACTCTCACAGCACTGGCAGTATACTTCACGGTTTTAATCTACCTATCGTTTACGCGAATGATTTTAAAGTCTGGCGGGAAAGTAAACAAGGAAACGGAAGAAAATGAAACAACTTAAAAAGGCGGAATAATTATGTCTTCGTGGGCGGAAACAACTGAAAATTCTCATGACACTTTGTGGGAAACATATGAAGAGACAAAAAGTGAAAAAATCAGGGAAAGGCTTCTCTTGAATTATCTTCCCCTTGTTCGGCAAATCGCCGGCGGCATCATCGGTAAATTGCCTTCAAGCGTATCTGTAGACGAAATGATTGATGCAGGTGTCATAGGGTTGTTGGAATCCATTGATAGATTCGATAAAAAGGCAGAAGTGAAATTCGAGACCTATGCTTTCACAAGAGTGCGCGGAGCTATGATGGACGAACTTCGTAAAATGGATTGGGCTCCAAGGTCCTTGAGAGATAAAAGTAAAAGAGTTGAAGAAGCCAAAAAGAGATTGGTGGAAAAGAACGGCAGACAGCCGAGTAATTCTGAGTTAGCAGAAGAGCTTGACATTCCTTTGCAAAAATATTACCAACTTTCAAAGGAAATCAGCGCTATTAATCCCATCTCTCTTGACCAGGAAATGACTTCGGGCGAAGGAGAAACAACCAATATGTATGACATAATTCCGGATAAAGATGTCATTTCTCCCGTTGAAGATATGGAGGATAAAGAATTAAAGGCTCAGATGGTCAGTGAAATCGAGAAACTTCCCAAAAAAGAAAAATTGGTTGTTGCGCTCTACTATTACGAAGAACTTACTTTACGAGAAATTGGAGAGATATTAAATTTATCAGAATCCAGAGTATCACAAATCCATTCCAAGGTAGTGAAGGATTTAAAAAACAGGCTAAGCCTGTAAACAATTAATCAAGGAGATTAGCGATGTTTGGTTCTCCTATAGTGAAAGGCAATTTAAATAAGTCAGTTGATTTAAAGAAAGCTTATAAGGTGAGGAAACCGCCCGAATCAGGAGATAAGGGAGATTTTTTCAAGGAAGTTGAAGAAAAATCAGGTCATCACGGAAAAAAGCATGATGGCGATGATTTTTACAAGCCGGATGAAGTGAAATTAGGAAATGAAGAAAATGATCTTTCAACTGAAGAAAAAAAGGAATCTGTTACTCCAAAGAATAAGGCTAATGAAGAAACGCCGGGTTCAATGGGTAAAGCAATAGATATAAAAATTTAATATGGACATAAGCAGAAAAGAAGCAATAAAGGAAAAAATCCTCAACACGGAAGATCTGCCCACATTACCATCTACGGTAGCCAAGATACTCGAATTGGTTGATAACCCGAAAACTACAGCAGGTATGTTGAGCGATTTGATTAACACTGACCCTGTTCTCGCGGCGAAGGTTTTAAAAGTAGCAAATTCAGCATTTTTCGGATTTCCTAAAAGAATAAGCACCCTGAATCTCGCAATTGTCATTTTAGGATTCAGTTCACTGAAACATCTTTGTCTTAGTGTCGGGGTTATGAATTTATGGGACGGATCGGATAACGAATCCGGATTAGATATGAACGGGTTTTGGTCGCATTCGATAGCTACAGGTGTAGCGGCTAAATTGCTTGCAAGAAAAGTAAGGTATGAAATTCCTGGAGAAGCATTTGTCGCCGGTCTAATTCATGATATCGGAAAATTATTATTAAATGATTTAGTGGATGAATATCAGGATGTTTTAAAAGAATCCGAAAAGAAGGAAATCTCTCTTTCCGAAATTGAGGAGGATATGCTGGGAGTTGGGCATGATCAGGTGGGGGGATGGTTGATTGAACGGTGGAATCTTCCACCTGAATTAGTAGAATCGATCGCAAATCATCATAGCTCGAACGGAATTCATGATAATCCGTTATATAAAATATTACGGTCAGCGGATTCTCTCGCGCATCATGCGAAAATCGGAAATTCAGGAAATTATGTTCCTACCAGTTTTGAAAAAGAAGTGACTAAATTATACTCTGATATCGGAGTCGCTCAATCAGAGATCAATATCGATGAGATAGTTGTTGAATACGAAAATGAACTGGAAAATTCAAAAGCGTTTTTCAATTTGACTGCAAATAAATGACCGTAAAGCAAAAAACCAGAAAAGAAAGAATAGAATCTCTCCTATCAAAGATTTCCAAGGGAGAAAATCCTAACGCGCAGAGCGGCTTAACAAACGCGGATTTTCTAACCATGTTTCAGGAAATCGTCTCGAAAAACATTCAAATCGAAAATTTGGAAAGGGATTTGGGCTTAGTTAAGGAAAAAGTTGTTCAGTTCCAATCTGACAGAACGGATTTTCAAAATTCTATCTCTGAACTCATTGAGACTCAAAGAATTTCAGAAGCTATCCAATCAAGTAGAGACCCAGAAAGCGTTATATTGGTGCTTATGTCGTTTCTGAAAGATCTCCTAAGCCCTAAGGAGTTCGGGTTTCAGATAAAAGTTAAAGACCTGTTTTCAGATAAATCAGTGAAAATGTATAAATCCCAACATATATATAAAACGATAAATAAGCTCAAAGAAGATGGAATAATTGATTGGGCTTTATCGGAAGCAAATCCGATTATCATTCCTGATATGGGTAATTCGAGTAAAAATAACGAAAGTTCGATAGTGATTATTCCTCTGGCTACGAGTGATGTGAAAATCGGGACAGTAGTGTTGAGTTTAGCAAAACCGGCTAATTATTTTAGCGCAATTGATATTAGAGTGCTTTCGGTTCTCGCGAATCATGCAGCTATCGCGATAGATAATATACGTCTTAATTTAGAAACGGAGCGCACAAAAGTCTTTTTAGAAGGTTTGATAGGAAGTTCTCCGCTACCAATATTCGTTACTTCTGATAATGATAATATTATGTTCATCAATCCAAGCGCGGGAGAATTTTTAGGTATTTCTCCTGACGATTTTCAAGGGAAAAATATTGCAAATGTTTTTGAAGGAGGTATAGAGTCGGTTAACGAGGTTAGAAATACAATAGAGTCAGAGGGGAGCGTGGTAGGAATTCGCATAAATCTTATAAATACGGATGGGAAGATTTATCCCGTATCGTTAACAGCAACGGAGCTCGTGAGTAATGATATAAAATCGAATAATTTTCTCTGGTTGTGCGAAAGTCTTGAAGAAAAAGATGCTCTTGATGACGAAAGAATTAAATCAGAAAAACTGCGGGTTCTATATAACACGGTTGTTGCCCTAAATCACGAGATCAATAATCCGCTAACCGTGATGAACGGTAATCTTATGCTACTTGAAACACTGCTAAGCAGTGAGGACGAAAAGACATTAAAAATCCTCGGGGCTGCTGTCAAAGCAAGTAAAAGAATCGAGGACGTTACTAATAAACTTACGAATATTAATAAAATAGAGTTTTCAAAATACGGTAATGGCGTAGAAATGTTAAATTTGGAATAATAATCTTATGAAAAACAAATTGATTTATAAGGCAACGTTCATACTCAATCTTATATTGATTTATTCTCAAATAACGCTTGCTTCAAGATACAACAATATATCAATTGAGGAAAATATTTTACCCGGAGCATTCGAAATATCCATCAGTTCGGATAAAAACCTGAACATTCTCTCTTTATTTTCTGAGGACAGCAGTATTGTGTTGGATGTGGAAAATCTTTCTGTTCGCCGTTCGATTACTCATAAATTCAAGAAAATTCCTTTTATTCGGTCTATCACGATTCAAAACTTATCCGCTGAGATCGGTAAAGTTACCATTAGTATGAATGGACCATTTTCATTCGACATCTTGCCGGAAGTGGATGGCGATAAATTAACGGTAGTGCTGAGCGGCGAATTTGTCGATTATGCAGCTTTTGAGAAATACGAAGTGGCCGAAAAACATAGACGCGCAGGAAACAGCGCCGCAGCTTTAGAAAACTATAGAACGGCTATACGTTTACGTAACGGTGACTATCCAAAAGCGTATTTCGGTATCGGGCAGGTAAGAAAACAAAACAACCAATATGACTTAGCCATAATAAGTTTTAGCAATTCTCTACAAGATAGCGAGTTAAAAGAAAATGCCCATCTTCATCTTGCCGAGCTTTATGGCAAAATTGAAAGATTTGATCTGCAGGAATTACATTTTTCCTTATCGAAGGGTGAGGTAATTGAATCACCTGAATTAAAATCCATTGATTTCTGGGTGAATCAGTTAATTGGTTTGAAAATTTCATGGGAAACCGTAAGGGCAATTTTATTGGCAGTAGTTTTACTGAGTCCCTTAATGATGCTTGTAGTAATATTCTGGAGATCAAGGGGTAAAAACAAAGTAATTCCGGTAAGTAAACGATTCAAAGAAGAGTTGGAAAAACAACTGCAGCCTTCTATCACTGCGAAAACAGTTGAGGGTGTTCGATTTGAAAGAGAAACAGAAGCCGCTGGAAATGAGTTATCTGATAAATATATTGATGACTATACAGACATTGATATTCATCTGAAATCGATTCCACACAAATATAAACAGAATAGTCATGAAATAATTAAAACTATCAGGACTCTTTCAGAAGAAAATAATTCTACGAAATTGATAGCTCAGAAACTCCTGATAAGCGAAAGCGAAGTCGAAATAATCCAGGGAATGAATGAAACATCTTATGATTCAATTTTAGAGGGGATTACGTCTCTCGGAAGATTACCGGACACACATTTAAGCTCAAGGGAATTAGCGAAAGAATTGCACAGAGATGAAGAAGGTTTAATGTTAGCCATTCTCGCAGACGAGAAGGGAAATGGATAATCCCGTAATCACGGGGTTAGGAAGAACTCTTTCAAATTATAATCTACTCTCTTCAGATAAGATTAATGGTTTAAAATCCCGGTTAAAAGTCGGACAGCTGGTTCGAGGTAAGGTAATAGACGTATTACCTGGGAATAAGTATGTCTTTCGTCTTAATGGTTTAAACTTAATTGCGCAATCATCAGTGCAAATGAAGATAGGAATGATTGTGTACGCGTTTGTATCAGAAACATCTCCAAAGATAATATTGAAATGGGCGAAAGGGAAAACTGAAAAGAACAGATTAAAGAATGGTCTTAAAAAATTAGGCGTAAACTCCAATCTTGCCAATAAACTAATCGCAGAACGTCTGTTTGAACTTGAAGATTCTATAACATCAGAAAAAATAGTTCATATGGTTGAAGAAGTAAGTGCGAAAATGACGGATAACGAAAATGAAGAGGAATTAAAGAAAGTTATTAACAGTGTTATAGGCGTTAGCAATGTAACACAAGGACAGAATATTGAAGATCACCCAAAAACTGTCCGAGAAAGTATGAGCGTTATTAACCGCAATTTAATGATTCTGTCAGCGAATTTGCCTGTTAGCGGGTTAACAGATGATGAGAATCTAAAATTTATAAAAATATATTTATTAAGCCGAAATGGAATTAAAAATGATAGAGATTTTGATACAATATCCAGGATAGGGAAAAATTTCGGATTGAGTCACGAAGCATCTGTATATCAATCTATAAAGAAAAATAACTTATCAACATCCGGCACAAAATCTCTGAATTTGAAAAGCTCGCTGATAGGAATGATTAGAAGGATAAAAGACCTAATTAGCCTTGGTTATAATATTCAAATATTAAACAAACTACTGACTTCTGCCGATAAGATAGTTAAGGAAATGGATGTCCTTAGAATGAGTAGCCAATATGGCATGCAATTGGCGCTGTTATTTGCTCCTATAGATAACAGTGATGACGGCACTTCTCTCTGGCAATTTCCTGATAATGAAAAAATTGAAAATGAATGGAAAGCAGTACTGGAATTTAACATTGAACCTTTAGGAAAGACTGAAGTGACTTTGGAAATAAAAAATAAAGAAGCTAAAGTGGTTTTTAAGGTGTCAAATCATAATGCGGCAAAAATCGCCTCTGAGAGGATCTCATTGTTTTCTAAAAAATTAGAAAGCATTGGATTTACAGCGCGGGTCAGCAGCGAAGAGTTAGCATGATGAGTATTGGTCTACTTCAAAAAGGAAGGGATATGGATTCTTCAGCAGAAGAAAAATCTTGGGAGAATGAGGAAGTAATCCATTCAGAGGGCGAAGTGCTTATCGTAGATGATGAACCCGAAATTCTTGATCTGATGGAAAATCTGCTTGATATGGAAGGATTTAAAGTTTTACGCGCGGAAAGTGGAGAAGAAGCTTTAAAGATAGCAAAGGGGAAGTCATTATCGGTCGTAATTAGTGATTACAGAATGCCCGGAATGAATGGAATAGAGTTGATATCCGAACTTAATAAATCACACAAAGACGTACCCATGATAATAGCCACAGGTTATGCTGATGTAAATATTGCTATTGAAGCTATAAATAAAGGGGGAGCTTATAAACTCTTTAAAAAACCCTGGGATCCATTTGATCTTTTGCAGGAAATAAAATTGGCAATTGAATATAGCTACTCTGAAAAAATCAGAAGAGAACTTGAGTCGGAACTCCAAAAACAAAATGATATACTTGAGGTAAAGGTATTACAACGAACATCCGAATTGGATAAAGTCATCAAAGAGCTTCAGGAAGCAAATGATACCATTTCCCAGTCATATCTGCACCTTTTGCAATCCGATAAGCTGTCAACAATGGGATTAATGGCAGGAACAATCGCTCATGATATAGCGAATCCGCTGACAGTAGTGCTATCAAGGGCTCGCATGATATTAATGAAAGATGATATTGAGGATTCGTTAGCCGAAAATCTTAATATAATTGTGCGAAATTCTCTGAAAATTGACAGGTTAATAACAAGTATTACGCGTTTTGCGAAAAAAAGCAGTACGGAATTCAAGCATTTTAACATAGAAGAAGTACTCCAGGAAGTTTTATTGATGTTTTCAAAATCTATAAAAATGAAAACTGTAGTAGTAGAAGAAAATTATGAAAAAGACTCGGCATATGTCTGGGGTGAACCAAATCAATTGGAGCAAGTGTTTACAAATCTGATTCAGAATGCTGTTCAGGCTATGGATACAAATGGCAAACTAATCATTAGTACAAAATCCGTTGATGGGTTTATGAGAGTGACGTTAGAAGATTCAGGACCTGGAATACCCGAAGACAAACTTGATGAAATATTTGAAGCTTTTTATACCACCAAAGACGAAGGAACAGGATTAGGACTCAATATTTGTAAAAGAATTATCCATGAGCACTCGGGGGAAATACGAGTAGT
Source organism: Candidatus Neomarinimicrobiota bacterium (assembly GCA_022573815.1). Lineage (NCBI taxonomy): Bacteria > Pseudomonadati > Fidelibacterota > Fidelibacterota bacterium. The sequence continues at coordinate 68,785 of JACZTG010000005.1, read as the reverse complement.
AAGCGAACTTGGTAAAGGAACAAAATTTATAATTGACTTACCGGTAAACCCCAATGGCAGAAAAGACTGATTTATCAGCAGCAGCAATAAAGTATGATTTGGATGAAAGCATAATTCCAAAGATTATCGCCAGCGGCAATGATGTTACTGCTGAAGAAATAATTCTAATAGCCAAAGAATATGGCATTCCAATAAAAGAAGACCCTGCGCTGATGGAAATGCTCATGCATATTGAAGTTATGGAAGAAATTCCACCTGAAGCGTATGCGCTTGTCGCAGAGGTTTTTGCCTTTATTTACGAGATGAACCTAAAAGCGAAAAAAGCTGAAAATAAAACCTCTGTCCAAGATTATGAATGACAATAACATAGCCGAATTCGAAATCCTTGGTTCCATCTCTAAACTTATCAGTTCAAATACGGAAGGCGAAACAAAATTCGAGGAAATATTTAAGTTATTATCCCGATTAGTTCCATTCGAATCAGCATCCTTATTCGTTTATAGCGGTGACTCACAAGAATTGGGTAAAGTAGGCGATTTCGGGGGAGGAGTAGATTTAGCACAGAATTTTTCGTTCGGAAAAGGGATGGGACTTTCTTCTTACGTTGCCGAAGAAAAACGAACTATTCTTCTTTCAAATTTGCATGATGGCCCCCGATTTAATCATGGCTCCCTAAAGTCGTTTTTATCCGTGCCGATGGTGGTAGAAGACAATTTAGTGGGAGTGATTAATTTTGGGCATAGTGAGCCTGAAATGTTCAATCAAACACACGTAGAATATCTTGAAATTGTCGCAACTCAACTTGCCGGTATAATTCTCCAGTTGGAGTATACCACAAAATTAAAGGCTAATAACCAAAAGCTTAAAGATGCCAACATAGCTCTTGAAGAGGCTCAAGAAAAACTGATTGAGGCGGAGAAAATGGCTACGCTCGGTCACATTACAGCTGGCATAAACCATGAAATAAACAATCCATTAGCTGTGATATCAGGGCATATACAACTTCTCGAAATGGACCCTGAAGGTATACCGGACAGAGTAATTGAGCGGCTGCATATTGTGATGAAAGAGGTAGATAGGATATCAGATGTTTTAAGAAATCTGCAAAAAGTGAAAAAAATAGCTCTTTCTGAATACACAAGTGACGGGGTGCATATGCTGGATATTGACAAAAGCTTAAGTGCATGAACAAAAAAATACTTTACATAGAAGACGAGCAAAACCTCCTTGATCTGGTATTAGAAGTGTTGACAAATGCAGGTTATGATGCTATAGGAGCAACTGATGGATTATCAGGTATCAAAATAGCGAAAGCGGAGATGCCGGATCTTATTTTGCTCGATTTAAATCTGCCGAATATCTCCGGCTGGGAAGTTATCTCGATGTTGAAGGGAGACAGTCTTTTAAAGGATGTTCCTATAGTGGTTATCACGGGAGATACTGATGCGGAAGGACTGGAAAAAACCGTGTGTGCGGGGTCAAGCGGATTTCTGAGTAAGCCGCTGAATCTTACGAACCTACCTTCAATAATCGAAGATTTTATTCATGGAAAAATTTTAGAGGTTGATATATCTATAGAAAAGAAGGAAGGTTACCTCAGAGAACAATCTCAAAGATTGGTAAGCAGGCTATATGAGCAGATAGATAATCTCACGGAAACAAATCAAAAAATCACCGATTTAAACAAGGAGATGGCTAAGCGAGATGCATATATAGAAAATATGCTGGATCCTCTCTGGGTGCTTGACTTAAACGGTAATACGATTGATTTCAACCCGGCTCTTAAACGATTTCTCGGGTGCAGCAAAGAGAGATTAATGAAAAGTAATGTAAATGATTTTCTTGATGAAAAGAACAGGGAAATATACAGGAAACAGGATAAAAAAAGAATAGAAAATTTAGTACCTTCCAGCTATCAACTGACCTTTACAGACTATAGAGGAATTAAAAAACAGACAATTATAACCGGACACCCAATTATTGAAGAGGGAATCTTAACCGGCACGTTCTCTCTAATAAAAGATGTTAGTAATAGAAAACTTATGGAAGAGAAGTATCGGCAAATAATCGAGAGCACGAGTGAGGGTATGTACCAGTGTAATTTGGATGGAATTTTGACTATGGTGAATCCGGCATTAATCCGGATATTAGGTTATGATTCAAAAGAAGAACTCTTAAATCATGATATAAAAGAAAGCATTTATAATAACCCTGAAAGCTGGAATGAATATATTAGCAATTTATTGGAAACTAAAACGGAGTCGAGGTACGAAAAACCATTCAGAAAGAAAAACGGGGATGAAATTTATATCATCGGTTCCTCGAAAGTAGTAATAGATGAATATGGGACAGAGCCGTATATATCAGGGAGTATAAAAGATATAACTGAGCGCTGGATTCTTGAAAGGGAAAGAGAAAAATTTACGCAAGCACTAAAGGAAAAAAACAGTCAGCTCAAAGAAGTGAACATATTAAAAGATGAGTTTTTAGCTAATATGAGCCACGAATTGAGAACTCCTCTTAATTCAATTATAGGATTCTCAGAAGTAATGGTGGACGGTCTGACAGGTGACTTGAACGAAGAACAGTCAGAATTTGTGGAAAATATCAGAAGCAGTGGACTTCATCTTTTAGATCTCATAAATAATATATTAGACCTGAGCAAAATCAGAGCCGGGATGATGACCATATTCCCAACGGATGTTAGCCTATGTTTTCTAAGCAAAGAAATATGTGGAACATTTCTCCCACAAGCTACCAAGAAGAATATTGAATGGAACGTTAATTTGCCGGATTACGAAATTGAGGTAAAAGTGGATCCGATGAAAATCAAGCAAGTATTAATAAACATTATAGGAAACGCATTCAAATTTACTCCGGATAACGGAGTGATAACATTGACTCTTAAAGAAGTTAATATAACGGATTGGGAAAACCCTGAAGCAACCGAAGCCAAGATGGATGAGGGAAATGCTGTTTCATATCACATTCAGGATTCGGGTATCGGATTGTCCGGAGGTGAAATTGAAGTGATGTTTGATGAGTTCAGGCAGATTGACGGAACCTATACGAGGGACAATGGAGGTACGGGATTGGGTCTGCCTATCTCGGAAAAATTTATCACACTGCATGGCGGTAAAATATTAGTTCAGAGTGAACAAAATGTAGGAACAAATATCATAATTCTTCTCCCGAAAGAAGCAATTGTCCCTGTAGAGGAAAAATCAGCGCCGGGTGAGGATATAATAGAATATTCCGAAGATATCGGAGTAATGGTTACCCAATAAAAAAAGATTATGAAAGTACTAATTATAGAAGATAACCCCATAAATAGATTGCTTCTGAAAAAGATACTTAGTCATCATGGAGTTGATGTTTTGGAGGCTGAAAATGGGAAAATAGGAATTGAAAAAGCGCGGAATCAGATCCCTAATTTAATATTGTTAGATCTTCAGCTGCCGGAAATAGATGGTTGTACAGTAGCAAAAACTCTAAAGGCTGATGAAAGTACGGCACATATTCCGTTGATAGCAGTCTCCGCTAATGTACGGGAAGCTGATAAGATGAAAGCGATTGAAGCCGGTTGCGAGGGGTTTATAGAAAAACCGGTGAATACGCGAACGTTATTCGAACAGATAAAGCAATATGTATCGTAATGATTAAATTATTAGCAATAGATGACGATCCGATTATTCGAACACTCATAAAAAAAACTTTCAGTAATCTCGGGTTTGAGGTTCTTACCGCTTCTGATGGATTCGAAGGGATTCATGCAACAATAACACAAAAACCTGCCCTAATATTATTAGATATAATGATGCCAATCGTAGATGGTTTAGAAGTTTTAAAAAGAATAAAAGAAGTACCAGAAGTTTCAAAAATACCTATTATAATGTTTACAGCTGTTGCAGAAAGTAAGATGGTAATTGAATCATCCAAGCTGGGTGCGGATGACTATATCATCAAACCTTTCCAAAGTTCCATCCTGATAACAAAAGTCAGAGATTTGTTGCAAAAAGTATCTCTTGAAAATTTATAGCGATACCGATTTATTCTACTGCCTGAATCAGAATTACTCACGAAAAAGGATTAATCGCCATGCGGAAAATGGTTCCGCAAATGTGATTAAAAAGGGAAATAATTACCCATTCTCCGTAAAGGGTAACGCTCGATAAGCAATTCAAATCTTAAATTAGAACGTCATCTAAGATATTGATATTACTTGGTATATGTCAATAATATAAATTCAGTTCTTACTCTGGCATTATATTTGCTTAATCATCAAGAGGAATGAGGAGAATAACGTAATATGCCTAAAGGAATATACCAAGCCGCAGCCGGGATGGTTGCAGGTATGAGTCGTTTCGAAACCATTGCAAATAATTTAGCCAATGCCGGAACGACAGGATTTAAACGCGATTTGCAGTTTTTACGTTTGCTGTCGGATAAACAAATAGAACTACAAAATAGAAGACCGGATGGCGAACCGGTAAAATCTTTAGTGCAAGTTCAGTACACTGATTTTTCTCAAGGAGAGCTGACAGAAACAGGGAACAGACTGGACATGGCAATAAGCGGAGAAGGGTTATTCGTAGTCCAAACTATGACTGGCGTTGCTTACACAAGAAACGGGTCATTTACTCTCGACGAAAATCATACACTTGTAGATTACAATGGCAATAAAATTCTGGGCGATAGAGGTGAAATTATTATAAACGGCTTCGAAATAAATGTAAACAGAAATGGGGAGATAGAAGTAGACGGTAGCGAAGTCGCCAAGCTACGCATTGTAACATTCGAGGATTTGACAAAAATAAAGAAAATAGGCAATAGCTTATTTGTCCCACGTGATGCAAGCGTATATCCCATAGAACCTGAAAAAAAATACATAATATCCCAGGGATATCTTGAAACATCTAACGTAAATCTCGTTCAGGAGATGATTACGATGATAACGCTCGGAAAAGAATTTGATGCTAATCAGAAAATCATTCAAACCAACGATGAATTAATGCAGAAAGAAGCGCGGGAAGTGGGAAGAGTCCGGTAATGTTATATATAAAATGGAGGAATAGGAATTGATTCGAGCATTGAAAACTGCTGCTTCGGGAATGTATGCCCAACAGCTTTATGTGGATACAATCGCTAATAATTTAGCGAATGTAAATACAACAGCGTATAAAAAGACAAAACTTGAATTTCAGGATTTGCTTTATCATACAATAAAAGCAATCGGCGTGGCGAAAGATAATGGTGTTACCGATCCAACGAGCCTCCAAATAGGTTACGGCACCAGAGCTATTGCGTCGCAAAAGATTTTTATACAAGGTGAGATGGTTCAGACGGATAATACTTTTGATTTAGCAATACAAGGACGAGGATTCTTTCGACTTTTAGCTGTAAATGGTAATGACGTCTATACACGGGATGGCTCTTTTAAACTATCAAGCGACGGGTCAGTGGTGTCTACTCATGGATATAGACTTGAACCGGAAGTGATAATACCTTCGGATGCGGTAGCAATTACCATTAACAAAGACGGGACTGTTTCAGTTATAGTAGATGGCGACGATCTACCTGTGGAAGTGGGCAAGATAGAGTTGGTAAATTTCATAAATCCAGCCGGTCTTGAAAATTTAGGTGAAAATCTTTATCGCGAATCCGCAGCATCGGGAGATCCCCTAACGAACTTCGGTAATTCCCTCAATATAGGAGTTCTCCATCAGGGATTTCTTGAAACTTCAAATGTAAACGTGGTGGAGGAGATGGTGAATCTGATAGTTGCACAACGTGCATATGAAATAAATTCTAAAGCGGTAAAAGCGGCAGAAGAAATGCTGACTACTGCAACAAACCTGAAGAGATAACTGTTGAAATCATATTTCAGAAATTTGACTAAACTATTTTCGATAACATTTTTTATAGTAATTTTTGGTGGCTTTCCTGCAATTGCTCAGGTGAATACCGTCACAGTCACACTCCTTGAAGATATTTCCATATCATCTGAAAAGATCTACTTGGAGGATATTGCAAATTTATCGGAAATAGCGGAACCATTGTTATCAAATTTAGAGCGGGTTTTGATAGGTCCGGCGCCCCTTCCGGGACGATCAAGAAATATACCTAAGAGTATTGTGATGCTGCGCCTTGCCAAAGAGAAACTCAGTGAAAAGGTAATTCTGGACGGAGCGGCAAAAGTAAAGGTTAAGCGTGTCTATAACGCAATTTCAGGTCAATTCGTCGCAGAATTATTGCGGCAATATGTGAGAGATAATTTTCCGTCATCAGTACGAAAATTACAAGTGGAAGTAATCAATCCGCCAGCCGAGATTATCCTACCTTCAGATGATACGTCACTGAATTTCAGCATACCAATTGGAATATTATCCAGAGGAAGAGTGACAATACAACTTGTTTTAAGATCCGGAAATAATTTCAAAAAAATTATTCCCTTTTCAGTAAACATTCGAACATTTGAAGATGTCCTTGTGACAAATCGACAATTATACAGGAATTCAAATATCAGGGATGATGATTTTAGAGTCGAGTTACGAGAAACAACTAAAGCCTCTTCAAACAAATACATAAATTCGTTTGATGAAGTGAAAGACAAAAGATTAGTCAGGGGAGTCAGTGCGAACAGGATACTAAGATCTGATATGCTTAGAAATCCACCTCTAATAACTCGCGGCACCCAGTTAACGTTAAAAGTAATCACAAAAAATTTGGTGGTTCTCACGAGTGGAATGGCCAGAGAAGATGGGCAGCTGAACGATTGGATAGAAGTTCAACCGCTTCCATCGGGGAAGAGAATAAAAGCAAAAATCCTAAACAGCTCGACAGTAGTTGTGGAAATATAAATGAATACTTTTACGAGATCGTTAATTATGTTAATATTTCTCCCAATGTTATGGGCAACAGGTCTTAATGCCCAGGGGTTTACGATTGAGAATCAGAAATCAATTTTTTCAGACCACAAGGCAAGAGCGATTGGTGATGTAATTACTATTCACATTATCGAATTTTCTGAAGCAGATAACAAAAGCGCCACCTCCACTTCCAAATCAAGCGATCTCTCGGTATCAGTGCCGGTAGGAACGGGTTCGTTGAGCTTTTTGCCATCTTTATCCTTTGGCTCCACATCAAGTAACGCGTTTAGCGGACAAGGCGGAACATCCAAGCGCGGTTCCCTTACAGGGAAAATGACCGCAACAATTATGGAGATAAGTCCGAACGGATATTACATAGTAAAAGGAAAACGAATCATTATTATTAATCAAGATACACAGGAGATGGAGTTAACAGGAATTGTGAGACCGAGGGACATCAGGGCTGACAACACGGTATTTTCGTACAATATAGCTGAGGCAAGAATTACGTATACAGGTAAGGGTCCAATCCACACAGGTCAACGTATGGGTCTAATCAGAAGAGTAGCAGGCTGGTTCTTTTAGGAGATGACTATGGGAATAAGAAAAATTACAGCGGTTTTCAGCGTCATTTTACTATTTGGCGCAACTCTATCCGGCGCTTCGCGCATAAAGGATGTTGCGAGTATATCAGGACTGTCGAGTACGCAATTGCTCGGTTATGGACTTGTCACAGGTCTGGACGGTACGGGAGACAGATCAAGCAGAAGAGCATCTCTTACGCTACAATCAATATCGAATATGTTAGAACGATTCGGAATTACTATAGCTGCAAATGATTTAAGATCCGTAAACGTTGCGGCTGTAATGGTAACGGCAGAATTACCGGCATTTGCCAAACCCGGAACTCGGATTGATGTCAGTATTTCAAGTATCGGTGATGCAAGAAGTCTGCAAGGGGGAACTCTCTTGCTTGCTCCCTTGTTCACTACTTCGGGAACATTCGTCTCATATGCACAAGGACCATTGTCCGTTGGTGGATATAATTACGAAACGGTATTCGGCGATCAGGTAAGGCAAAATCATACTCAAGTAGGAAGGATTCCCGGCGGCGGCAGAATCGAAATAGACATCAAAAGTGAGTTAGTGAATGATTGGCTGCTAACATTGGTCTTAAGAGATCCTGATTTCACATCCGCAAATTTAATGGCACAAACTATAAATGACAGTTTTGCGGTTGAAATCGCAAACGCTCGCGACGCATCAACAGTAACCGTAACCGTTCCGGAGGAATATAGAGCTGAAGGGAAACTGGTAAAATTTGTATCTGAGATAGAGACGCTTGAAATTGAAGTTGATCAAACGGCAAGAGTTGTAATTAACGAGAGAACAGGAACCATCGTAGTTGGTGAAAATGTCAGTCTGTCCGCAGTGGTAATAGCGCATGGTAATTTAAGTATAGAAATTACTACTGTACCCATAATATCTCAGCCAAACGCATTTTCGCAGGGAAAGACCGTTGTAACAAGGGCTGCGAGTATTACTGTAAGTGAATCATCGGGCGGTGAAACAGCAATGGTATTAAACTCTGCAGCAACAGTTTCGGATATCGCCTCCGCACTCAATTTACTGGGCGTATCACCACGTGATATGATAGCTATTTTTCAAGCAATGAAACAAGCAGGCGCCCTTCACGCTGAACTTATTATAATGTAATGGGAATAGACTTAAATAAAATAATAATCGGAGTTGGAAATAATACCAATTCATTTATTGGGAAGCTCCATAACACTCAAAGCGCTAATAAATCCGGCAAAAGAGATCCTGAGATAGATGAAGCGACAAGGAATTTTGAAGGTCTGTTTTTGTCTCACTTGATGAACGAAATGATGAAAACCACCGGAGGCGCTCTGATGGGCAAAGGATTATCCGGTGACATTTTCCAGAGTTTATTCGTGCAATCAATCAGCGAGCAACTAACTCAAGGAAAGGGAATGGGTTTATCAGACATGATTTATAAATATTTTGAGAGAACCGGAATTGTAAATGATTCTAAGGAAACGGCTGAAAAATGATTAGCAGTACCGTTCGGACATTTATATCAGATTTGAAATCTGAAGTTGAAGCATACAAATCCCTTAACCAAATACTTATAGGTGAAAAGGAAGCATTATTAAAATGGGATGTGGATGCAGCGACGATAATATTGTTTGAAAAAGATGAATTAGTTTCAAAAATTAAAGTACTGGAACAATTAAGAACCGATAGCGCCATCGCCGTGGGAAATGAATTGTTTCCCGGTGCATATTTGCAATCCCCGCCGACTCTGAAGAATATTATAGAAAAATTGGACGATGATTCGGCCGCAGATTTATCCGCATTTAGAGATAACCAGATTGAGTTGATTAAAAACGTTAGAAATTTAAATGCGCATAACAGTTTATTGATGAAAAAAACGGTAGAGATAATTTCCGGCAGCATTAGCGCAATGACGGCAGACGACTCTATTTCATCCACGTATGATCAGAATGGGAAGTACAAAGAGTCTGTCAACTCGCCAAAACTTATTGACGGAACAATTTAATGAGCATCACTGATATACTTAATATAGCGAAATCGTCCTTAGCCGCCAACCAGCAAGCAATGCAGGTTTTAGGTCATAATATAGCAAATGCCGGAACGAAGGGCTATTCTGTTCAGCGGATAAACTTTACTTCAAATAGACCGCTCATTACGGCGCTCGGGGTGTTCGGAAGAGGAGTGAATGCGGGTTCCGTTGTACGGGCGGAAGCCAGATTCCTAAAAGAACGGCTTTTTTTCGAACATCAAGGATTAGGAAAATGGACATCTATAAACAAATCACTAAGAGAAATTGAACTTTCGTTTTCAGGACCGGGGGAATCGGATCTAAGCGCATCAATCACTAACTTTTTTAATGCTAATGAGGAACTTTCAGTGAATCCTGAAAGTCTTGCCGCCAGGGCAAATTTAATTCAGAGAGCGGAGTTTATGGCCACAAAATTTAACACAACCGCCGAACTATTGCTTCGCATGCAGATAAACATTGATCGTGAAATTCAAACTGTAGCCAGACAGGTAAATGAACTTACCCGTAATATAGCTAGTATCAACGAATTGATTATCATAACTGAGTCCGGTGACAATACAGCAAATGATCTGAGGGATCGGCGCGATATTTTGTTGGAAGAGATATCGGGGTTATTAGATGTCAAAACTGTGCAAAAGAAAGACGGTGGATTTATCATCAGCTTGGATGGAAACCTGTTAGTTGACGGAAAAGCGCAAAGAGATCTTATAATAGTTCAGAAATCATCGGGAAGGGGTTCGATCACCACTCTATCATTGGAAGGTAATTCAACAGAACTGAAAGTTATAAGCGGTCGACTGGGAGGATTAATCGATACCAGAGATAATTACATTGGAAGATACAGGATCAGCCTGGATAAAATGGCAGTTGATCTTTCGAATAGCGTAAACGCCATTCATTCTACCGGATTTGATTTAGATGGTAACACCGGAATTAATTTTTTCAAATCAAAGATAGAATCTGCATTGGATATGGCTGTTAGCAGCGAAGTATCATCTAATTCCAGACAAATCGCGGCATCAGGAGGGTACGACGCTAATAACGATGGCATAAACGATACTTCAAATGGTCCGGGCGATAATTCAATTATAAAATTAATCGCCGACTTGAGGAACACCCCTATTAATTCAGATGGAACAAGTTCGATTTTAGATTCTTATGGAAGCCTATTAGGAAGTATTGCATTTGATTCGGAACAGGCAAAAGACTCTTCAGAAATTCAAGAATTATTAGTGAATCAAATCACTAACATGAAAGATGCAAAGATAGGCGTATCATTAGATGAAGAGCTCACGAAGATGATAGTATTTCAAACCAATTACGCTGCCTCAGCCAGAATAATAAGTGTTGTTGATAATATGATGCAAACTATGCTGGAGATGGTAGGATGAAGTTTATTTCGAATCAACTTGGTGAACTGGATTATGATAAAGACCAGATAATATTATTCAATGAGGGACTGTTAGGCTTTGAGCATCTGACAAAGTTCTTATTAGTACACCTTGAAGAAACACTCCCATTTGAATGGTTAGTCTCTTTAGAAGAGAGTATGATTGCGTTCCCGATTATTAATCCGGTTAATATCGTTCCTGACTACACCGTACAATTAAACAAAGAAAATATGTATGAGGGGTTTTTAAAATCCCCTGAATCAAATGTAGTTTATAATATTGTGAATTTTTCAAAAGGCGATCCTACCGTAAATCTTAGAGGACCAATCATTATAAATGAAAAAGAGAAATGCGGTAAACAGATGGTATTAAATGATGACAGATATTCGTTTCAGTATCATATTTCCGAGCCGTCAATCAATATGGAAACCGCTTAGTGTTAGTCCTAACGAGAAAATTAGGCGAAGGGTTGGTGGTGGGCAAAAATATTAATCTTAAGGTGCTTGAAATTCATAAAAATCAAATCAAAATAGGAATTGATGCTCCCCCGGATGTGCGAATTTATAGGGATGAAGTTTATGAAGAGATAAAAAAGCAAAATTTAAAGGCAACCCAAACTGATATATCCAATGTTAAATATGCAGCAGAAAACATTGTGGTACCTAAGAAGAAATTCAATCAAAAAGAAATGGATACAATGAGATAATTATGAGAGTTACTTCACTAAACCTCGCAAGAACCATCGCAAGTCAGTTAGCTACAGCCACCAGTGATTTAATAAAATTACAGAGCCAAATTGCAACGGGTAGAAGAATATTAACACTTTCTGACGATCCCGTAGGCTCTGTAAAAACGATGCAGCTCGTTGCCGACTTGGGAGAGTTTGAAATCTATAAGTCAAATTTAACTTATTCCAAATCATATGTTCAAACTACTCTTACGTCCCTTGATCAGCTGCTAAATATATTATCGCGGGCGCAAGAAATAGCGGTTCAGAACCGGGGTTCGACAACAAGTTTGCAGATACGCCAATCGGCAGCGGTAGAAGTCAAAAATTTATTTGAGGAAATCGTATTGCTTTCAAACGTTAAACTTGGCGGGAAATATATATTTGGAGGGCATGACACTCTTAATCCACCGTTCCAATCAGATGGCTCGTATATCGGCGATAGTGGTGAGCTCAGAATAAACATCGGAAGTAATTCGGATCTAAAAATAAATATGTCAGGCGATGAAGTGTTTACAACCGGAAATGGCGGGAAAGATATATTCGCTGCAGTTAAGGCATTACAGGATGCTTTGGAAGGTGGCGACTCGCAGGGCATTGGAGATTCAATCGACAAAATCGTAACTGCATTTGACTCGATAAATGTTAAAATAGCCGAATCCGGCGCAAGATTAAACAGAATAGAAAATTCAAGAACAACTTTGAATAAATTCTCAGCTAATACAGAACTCGTAATATCAGATACAGTAGATCTTGATATGGCACAAGCAATAATCGATATGGCTGCAAAACAAAATATAATAAATGGAGCGTTAGCAACAGCAGGTCGAATTCTAAATCTGAGTTTGGTAAACTTCTTATAAAACCCGCCGGATAGCGGGAGGAGATAATGGCCCTCAAGCGAAAATCAGGAAGATTGAGCAGGCTTAAATATAATAATTCTCAAGTTTCTCCAACTCTGCAAGAGTCTCTAAAGCAGGGAATAATTGAGTTCGAAATCGGGAATTACCAATCAGCGGCGGAGCATCTATCCAATGCGATTGCATTAGATCCGTTTAATGTTGATCTGCTTGAAACACTTGGATATTCTTACTTACAGACGGGGAAATTTGAAGAAAGTATATCCGTGTTTTCTGATATTATCCGGTTGGATCCTGGTAATGAATCAGCCTTAAAACAGCTTGCTAATGCGTCATTTCAAGCTGAAGACTGGAAAGGAGCTGAACAGGCTTTTAGAGAGCTTATTAAGAAACAGCCATCCGATTCAGAATCGCTGAACGATTTGGGAGTACTCCTTCATAGGCGGGGAAATCTTGACGAAGCTAAATCATTGTTTCTTCAATCATTAGAATCAAACGCTGATAACGTGGATGCCACGCATAATCTTGGATTAATACATATGGAATCGGGAGATTATGAGGAAGCTGTTAAAAACTTCGTAATATTAAAAAGTCAATTCCCGGATGATATTCAAATAAGGAAGCTCCTGACAGAATCTTTACTGCAGAACGGAAAAGCCGACGAGGCGTTAGTAGAGGTTAAAAAAATTATTGATTCAAATTTCGAGGATTCCGAATCACTTTATTTTCTTGGAAAGGCATATTACTGCGTAGATAATCTTGATCTTGCGCTGGATGCTTTTACTCAAAGCTTAGAGATAAATCCCGATAATCTCTTAGCCAAAGAAAGCCTGGCAACGACGCTATTAAAGTCCGGGAAAGCAGATGAGGCTCTCTCAATTTGGGAATCCATTCTTCACCTTCCTGAAAGAGAAAAAAAAGTAAGCACAACTGTAATTTCGAGGCTTACCGGCTGGGACAAAATAAGCGAATTTAAAATAATTCACCCGACCATTAATAATAAGAATAATGGTGTCAATCATAAAACGGCAGAAATATCTATAGTCATTCCCGTATTTCAGGAAGAGGAGAATATTGAACTTCTTACAAAAGAATTACAGGAAGTAATGAAAGAAGTAAGTGAAAATTACGAAATTATTTTTATAGATGATGGCAGTAAAGACGGTACTTTCGATGTTTTAAGTCGTATGAGAAAAAATGATAGTCGAATTAAAGTTTTGAGGTTTAGAAAAAATTACGGTCAAACCGCCGCTCTATCAGCAGGTTTCAACTATGCGGTCGGAGACGTTGTGGTGACTCTTGATGGCGATCTCCAAAATGACCCTGCTGATATTCCGAGAATGATTGAAAAACTCGCGGAGGGTTATGATATGGTTAGCGGATGGAGATTACACAGGAAAGATAAACTCCTTACACGGAGAATACCTTCTATTATCGCCAATAAAATAATTGGCAAGATAACAGGCACAAAACTCCACGATTACGGTTGCGCTCTTAAAGTTTATAAAAAAGGTGTTATAAAAAACATAAAATTATACGGGGAAATGCACAGATTTATCCCGGCTATAGTGAGCTGGCTCGGAGCAGAAATTGCGGAAATGCCCGTGAACCATCGACCAAGAACAAGAGGCACAACCAAATATGACCTGACACGAACATGGAGAGTTATTCTTGATCTAATTAACGTAAAATTTCTTCTGAGCTATATAACTCGGCCTCTCCAATATTTCGGAAAAATCGGCCTCATATTCATTTTTTTATCAATGGCGGTTATCGTGGGCGTAATGACCGCTAAAATCGCTTATGGAGTAAACATATCCTCAACTCTGATGTTCTCCACAGTCGTATTTATGGCTCTAATGGGTATTCAATTCATAACAATGGGTTTGATGGCAGAGATTGTAATCAGAACCTACCATGAATCTCAGGATAAACCTATATACGTCATTAGGGAGGTGTTAGACTGATGATAAGAATTCTGATGCTGAATTGTGAATTTCCGCCAATTGGCGGCGGAGCTGCGAATATGAACTGGTATTTTCTAAAGGAAGTAGCAAAACATCACGATGTGGAATTAGATCTCATTACTTCAGGAGTTAACCATACATCCATCAGCCATGATTTTGGAAGTAATATAAATATCAGAAAAGTGAATGTATGGAAGAAAAATCTTCATCATTGGACTTTCAGGGAGATGCTTGTCTATTTGATAAAAGCATATTTTTTAGCATTTAAACTCGTATTGAAAAATAAGTATGATCTGATACATGCTGTTTTCGGTTTTCCGTCGGGCTTAATAGCGTATCTGCTCCGTAAGAAGGTTCCTTATGTTGTTTCTATGCGAGGTTCGGATGTGCCTATGTTCAATTCAAGATTTTCCTTCGGATATAAACTGATTCGGCCATTGATTAAAAAAATCTGGGCCTCGGCCTCGGCTTTAACAGCAAATTCAAAAGGATTGAAAGAGCTGGCTCTTCTGACCGACCCACAAATTAATATAAGGATAATCCCAAATGGGGTTGATAATGACGAATTTTCGCCCTTTGTAGCGGAACCGGGCAACGGAACACGACTTCTCACCGTCGCGAGACTTATAGATAGAAAAGGAATTGATTATCTGATAAAATCACTGTCTGACCTAAAAGATATTATCCCGGGTATAAGCTTAACGATAGTTGGGTCCGGCGATAAACAGAACGAATTAGAGGCTCTTGTGAAGAAACGGGAGCTATCAGAATCCGTGAAGTTTCTTGGTGAAGTTCCTCATAACGAATTAGCAGCTATTTATTCATCACACGACGTTTTTGTTCTACCGTCATTCAACGAAGGAATGTCAAATGCAATGTTAGAAGCAATGGCGTCAGGATTACCGATTGTCACCACAGCGACAGGTGGAACAAGCGAGCTGCTGAATGGAAATGCTGTTATCATCGAAAAAGGTTCATCCGACTCTATTCGAGATGCATTGCAGACAATAATATCCGATAAGGATAAGCTTAGTGAGATGAAAAGATTATCGTTGGAACGGTCGAAAGATTTTTCATGGAGCAAAACAGCTCAGGAATATTTCAATTTTTATGACGAAGCGATAAAGGTGCATTGAGATGTGTGGAATCTGCGGCGTTGTGGGAGAAACTAATCCGGATATCGGCAAGGAGATGAGGGATCTCCTCAGCCATCGGGGACCGGATGGTTCGGGGGAGTTTCAAGACCAAAATATTTACCTCGGGCATCGGCGGCTGGCTATCGTGGATGTTGACAAAGGGAATCAACCAATATCAAATGAGGACGGGACAATTATTCTCTCATATAATGGTGAGATATATAATCATGAGCAGCTACGGCGTGATTTGGAGCGAAAAGGACATAAGTTCAAAACTAAAAGTGACGGTGAAGTAATAATTCATCAATATGAAGAGATTGGCAGGAATCTCTTCAGCACATTAAGAGGTATGTTCTCAATTTCACTATGGGATTCAAAGAAAGGACTCTTACTTTTAGGAAGAGATAGACTCGGTATCAAACCGCTCTATTATTCAAAAGTAGATGGAAGCCTGATATTCGCTTCTGAGATTAAGTCCATATTGAAACAATTAGGTCATACGCCTCCTATTAATTGGGAAGCGTTTGAATCCTTATTGACTTTACGATACATCCCATCGCCTAATACAATGTTCAAGGGAATCTCTAAATTGCCTCCGGGTACGATGCTGTCATACCATAATGGAATTTCGGAGGTAATCAGATATTGGGATATTCCAACGGATTCAATCGAGGATTCAGGAAAAGAAGAGATTCTTGAGAATATATATGAACTCTTTGACGATGCAGTGGCTGTGCGTTTAATGGCCGATGTGGAAGTTGGAGTTTATCTTTCAGGAGGCGTGGATTCAGCCTCAATATTATCAGCGATGACAAGGCATTCAGATAGCAGTGTCAACACTTTTTCCGCCGGTTTTGAGGACGCAGCCTACGACGAGAGTTTACTTGCGGCATCAACGGCTGATCTGTTTTCAGCAGAGCATCATACGGTCAAAGGGGCTATAGTTATTCCTGAAATGTTAAAAGCGATTATGTGGCACCTTGAAGAACCGTTGGGTGATGCCACCGTCATACCTACTTATCAGCTGGCAGGCGCCACATCTCAATTCATAAAAGTAGTATTGAGCGGTGAGGGAGCCGATGAGCTTTTCCTTGGATACCCGAAATACAATTTCCTTCGTCGAATGGAAAATCTCAGGGGCGGATTACTATCAAAATCAATCAGCACAATTAGTAAGATTATGCCGGGTAACACATATATGTCGCGGTTAAAGGATTATCTCGCAACTAAGGGCGGATTGGCGGATTCGTACCTCAATCTGATGTCTGTATTCACTGCTGACGAGCAGAAAAATCTTCTCACTAAAACAGCATACAGAAAGGTAAAAAATTCCGGTTCAACCCGGGAAAATCTATCGAATTTTCTAAAGCATAGAGATGACAAAGATCCTGTCCTTGCTTTAAGAGAATGGGATTTAAAATATTGGCTTCCCGATGATTTATTGCTCAAGAACGATAAGATGAATATGGCATATGGAATAGAGGCACGGTTACCATTTCTTGATCATCATTTGGTTGAATATGTGCTGCGTTTACCGGAATCAATTTTAACAAGAGGAAATGGAAATAAATCGCTCTTACGCAAATCGATGGCGAATGTTTTACCGTCAAATATCCTTAAAAGGAAAAAGAAAGGATTCACGGTTCCTCTTCACACGCTTTATGAATCACAAAGGGAATTTTTTGATAATAATCTATTTGATGCCGCAAGATTGGAAGAGCAGGGAATTTTCAACGTAAAACAGGTGAAAAACCTTCTTTCAAAAGACCTCTCAAATGTTATTACACGAAGGCAATTTTGGACAATCGCATCATTTCAGCTATGGTGGGATGTGTTTATCGAAGACAGCACACTGAGTTTTGACGACGATTCGGAAGAGAGATTATCCGAATTGGCTCTCACATAATTTTTAGGAAAAGAAGGAGATTATCGAATGAAATTACTGGTAGTCGGATTTGACGGTATGACGCCGAATTTGCTTTATGATTGGATAGAGGAATTTCCAACATTTAACAGTTTTAAAGAAGAAGGCGTTTGGGGAAATCTCAGATCAGTATCTCCGCCGGTGACAGGCTGTGCATGGCCCAGCTTTTTTACCGGAATGGAGCCTGTGAATCATGGTTTCGATGAAAATACACGGCGGTTTGAGGATATGAGCTATCTCGACGTTAAGGTGCCGAAACTTTGGGAATATCTAAACGCAGAAGAGATCTCTACGGGAATGTTGAACGTGCCGTTGGCTTATCCACTGGGACGATTAGACGGATATATGGTACCCGGTAGATTCGGTCCTATCACCCGAATAAGCGATAACGTCAAAGAACTTTTCGAAGGCTATCGTCAATATCCGATTCCTGCCGAAACGAGTGAGGAGTTCCTCAAAGATCAGATTGCGGTGGATTCCCAGCTATTTAGATATACAACAAAAGTAGCAAAATCGTTTCCGACGGATTTTATGACGGTAGTATTCAATGCTTCAGATAACATAGGTCATTGGTTTTGGGGGTATGATAATATTCTCCACGACACATATCAATTTTTGGAAGATATTTTAAGTAAACTCATCGAAGAGATTAACCCCGATAACGTAATGATAATTTCCGATCATGGAATGAACGCAAAAGAAATTCCGGAAACAGAAGATTTTCACAAGCTATTGGTAGGAAAAGGAGATAAAGTCCATCTGAAAATGCTCGGCTGGCATCAATATGATGGGGTCTTTATGGCAAAAGGGAAAGATATAATAGACGATGGAATGAAGGTTAACGCAAATTTAATTGACATTACTCCCACAATATTGAATATGTTTGATGTCCTTCTACCCGATAAGCCGATGATGGATGGGCGAATCCTTCACGAATTATTTGTTAAAAATCAGCTTAATACCGAAGAAAGAATTGACATCCTTCATCAATTACGCGCTCTGGGATATGCGGAATAATTAAATGATTCCACTGCTGAAAAATGAAAGCGGGTTTTCTTTTAAGGATAAGCGAATTGCGCTGCTTTACGATGATATCGTGCGCCCGGACACTACAGGAGTTTATTGCCGGAAAGCGTTAGAGAAAATCTGCCGGGTTGAGCACTTTCAGCCTACAGAAATGGAAAAAGTCCCGGCAGGTTTTGATTTATATTTATTTATAGACGACGGATTCCGTTATTTTTTGCCGGATAATTTAAGTCCGTCAGCTTGGTGGGTCATTGACACTCACTTAAACTACGATGAAAATTTGCGTTCTGCCGGTCAGTTCGATTACCTGTTCACCGCACAGCGGGACGCGGCAATTAAATTCAAGCAGGACGGAATGAAAAACGCTCAATGGCTGCCGTTGGCGTGTGACCCGGAGCGGCATAAAAAAGTTGCGACAGATAAAAAATTCGATGTGGTGTTTGTCGGTAATTTTGTTGGTAAAGAACGTGAAGGCTGTCTAAAAGCAATTAGAAAATATTTCCCCAATCATTTTATCGGTCAGAAATATTTCGATGAGATGGCAGAAACTTTTTCAGAAGGGCGGACAGTGTTTAATCAGAGCATAAGCAATGATATTAATATGAGGGTATTTGAGGCTCTTTCAACGGGCAGTCTGTTAATAACGAATGCCATTGATGATAACGGTTTAGATGCGCTATTCGAGGACCGAAAGCATCTTGTAATGTATAAAGATGAAGCTGATTTAATAGCGCGGATAAATGAATATCTTGAACTTGAAGAAGAACGTGAGGCTATTGCCGATGCAGGCAGGAATCACGTCCATAAATATCACACATATCAACATCGAATGGGAGCAGTGCTGCAATCCGCATTTGCGAATGAATATACAGGTCTTAATTCCGGCTCTGAATTAACAGCTGGATTGTGTTCTATTGTGATACTCACTCATAATCAACTCGAATACACTAAACTTTGCGTGAAAAGTGTAGAAAGATTTATGGATTCCGATTACGAGATTATTTTCGTGGATAATGCTTCGACCGACGGAACTGTTGAATATCTCACTTCAATAGTCGAACAAAATGACAACTATTCTTTAATCGCGAACCGAGAAAATTTAGGCTACGCAGCCGGGAATAACAGAGGTATAAACAGCGCAAAAGGCGAATTCACATTGATTATGAATAACGATGTGTTGCTTACCGACGGGTCAGTTGAATCTCTGATTCAAGTTTTGAATGAAGACGATAACTGCGCCTTAGTGGGGCCACGCACGAATTTTGTTAAAGGTCGCCAAATTGATTTGGAGGCGAAATACAGCTCCGTTTCGGAGATGGTCGAGTATGCTGAAAGCAATTCCAAAAATAACAAAGGAAAATCCAGTATAGAGGAACTGTTGGTGGGCTTTTGCTTTATGGGTAGGACGAAATTGCTGAAATCAGTTGGCGGCTTTGATGAAGATTACGGTATAGGCAATTATGAAGATAATGACCTTTGCAAAACTCTGACCTCAAAGGGATATGTGCTGAAAATCGGGTTGGACAGCTATGTACATCATTTTGGTCATGTTTCTTTCGATGCTTCAGATATTGATTATAATAGTCTTGTCGAAGAAAACAGGATAAAATTTGAAAATAAATGGAATAAAACCGATGAAGAGAGTAATCCGGCGATAGACAACAGCTGGATAGCTGAAGAAGTAACTGAAAAGATGTTCGAACATGGGAAATGGTGCGCAGAGAACGGATTTTGGGAAATGGCATTAAAATCATTTTCAAGTTTGATAGAATTATCAGGTTCTTCCGAAAACTATGTTAATTATGGAGTTGCATTGTGGGAATCAGGTAAGCAGCAAGAAGCGTTTCAAGCGTTTAAGAGGGCCCTTGAAATTGACAGCGGCAATGGAGATGCGGTTGTAAATCTGATAGATTCAGGCTACAATTTAGGCCTCCATTCTGAAGTCGAGTCATCTTTAAAACAGGCAATTAAAGATGACGAACAGACAGAATTATGGTATCTGCTTGCGGATTGTCAGTTCAGGCAAGGCGAATATCAGAAATCTGAGGCTACAATTCGGTCTCTACTTAAAGAAGATCCGGACAACGAAGAATTGAAGTCGCTTCTAACTGAAGTTGAAACGAAAATGGAAATCAATCTACAAGAAGAGGTAGCGGTTCAATGAACGATTTACAATATGGAATCTCACTTTGTATGATAGTTAAAAACGAGGAGGTGTTTCTCAGGGGATGCCTCGATTCTGTGAAAGATTTTGTGGATGAAATAGTAATAGTTGACACAGGTTCGGAAGACGCAACACTTCAGATAGCTCGTGAAGCGGGTGCGAAAATCATCGAAACCGAGTGGAACGATGATTTTTCAGCTGCACGTAATTTGAGTCTCAGCGAGGCAAACTATGAATGGATATTGGTTCTTGATGCCGATGAGAGAATCGCTAAAAGGGATCTTGAGCAGTTAAAACAGCTTATCACTCAAACTAAAACATTCGGTTTCAGACTAAATCAACGGACATATCTGATTAATTTAAGTCTGACGAATTCTGTGTCATCTGTTGGCGAATATCCGGAAGAAATGAACTATCCGGGATACATACCGCAAGATGTCGTCCGGTTATTTAGGAATTCTTCACAAATAGAATACAGTGGGCGGGTTCACGAGATAGTAGAGCAATCACTAATAGAAAATCATTTAGGAATAACTGACTCAAAATTGCCCATACATCATTACGGCAAGGTTCTTGAGAGCGAAAAGATCGAGAAAAAGATGAAAATGTATGTGGAACTCGGTAAAAAGAAGATAGCGGATAATCCTGACGACCCCAAAGCGATGATAGAATTGTTAAATCAGCTGATAGAAATAGGTGATATGAAAGAAGCTCACAAATTGAGCAAGGCATATCTAAAAAAAATACAGGGGAGCGCGGAACTATATTTCTGCGCAGGTTTAACAGCTGAGCGGTTAGACAGGAGGAAGGAAGCTATAAAACATTATAAAGAGGTTCTTTCTCTTGATGAGATTCATTTAGGCGCATTGAACAATCTAAGCGGACTCCTTCAATGGTCGGGAAAATTGGATGAAGCCATTACTCTCAAGCTGAAAGCAGAAAAACACTATCCTGAGAACCCTGTAATTAAATATAATCTCGGCAACGCTTATTACGAAGCCGGACGGCTTGAAGAGGCTGAAGAAGAATACGTTGCAGCATTGAAGTTGGATCCACGGAATCTACTGTTTCTCTATCGGCTTGCTGAATATCAATTTTCAAGAAAAAACTTCGCCGACGCCAGAGGAACCTTTAGAAAAATATTGAACATTGATGCGAGTTATAGAGATGCGCAGTTGGGAATGAGGGACTGCCAAATCGCGTTGACCACTATACCGCTAAACGGCGACGCATTCGCCTACTTTGATTCCGAGGGTGATAATCCAAAAGGAAAATCTGTTGACAGCAATAATAGAACAACTATCGGTCTGTGTATGATAACGAAGGATTCGGCTGCGACTGTTGCCAGCACGATTAATAGCGTGAATGGATTAGTGGATGAGGTTGTTGTACTTGACACCGGCTCCACCGATGAAACGATAGCAATCTGTAAATCTCTTGGAGCAATAGTGTACTCCACAGTGTGGGAAAATGACTTTAGTAAAGCCCGCAATCAAGCACTGGAATATGTTAATTCAGATTGGGTTTTGGTACTTGATTCGGATGAAGTACTCTCGTCGAAAGATTTTGATCTGATAAGGTCTGCCGTAAACTCAAAGAATATAGACGGTTACAAGCTTATTCAGAGAAATTACACCAACAACAAGAATCGCAAGGATTGGAAGAAATGTGACGGTAAATATCCGAAAGAAGAAGAGAATTGGATGGGTTATATATCTTCATTCATAGTAAGATTATTTAAAAACGACTCCTCAATTCGCTTTAAAGGAAATGTACACGAATTAGTAGAAGATTCCATAGTGGAGAACGGCGGAAAAATAGGCGCCATAGATGTAAGTGTACATCATCTTGGATATTCAAGAGAAGAGGGCGATGGAATTAGAGCTGTTTATCTTGAAATGAACCAACAAAAGGCCCAAGAGAGGGCAAATGACCCTAATGCGCACTATGAGCTTGGGCTTCAATATTTTCATAATGATAATTACGCGGAAGCAGAAAAATCTTTTCAAATAGCGGTAAATAATCAGGAAAATGATTCAAGTATAAGCCTGAATTATACTGAAGATTCTTCATACAATATGTTAGGAGTGGCGCAGGAGCGATTAGGAAAAGCTAAGGATGCCAAAAGAACTTTCGAGATGGGACTTAAAAAAACACCCGGTTCGGATCAACTGATGACAAATTTAGGAATCTGGTATGAAGAACGAAATATGTTTAAAGAGGCTTCTGAAATGTATAATAAAGCATTGGCAGTGAAACCTGATAACGATGTGGTACATGAGCATATAACACGTTTGAACGAAAAAGCGAAACGACCGGAAGCAACGCTGACTCTTTGTATGATAGTGAAAAACGAAGCAGAAAACTTGCCGAATTGTCTTGAATCCGTAGTGGGAATTATGGACCAAATCGTTATCGTTGATACCGGTTCGGAGGATGCGACTGTCGAGGTGGCAAAATCATTCGGAGCAGAGGTATATCACTTTGATTGGATCGATGACTTTAGCGCTGCTCGTAACGTGTCTTTAGAACACGCAAGTAAAGATTATATAATTTGGCTTGATGGTGATGATGTTATTTCTCCAGACCAGGCGAAACGGTTATTGGAATTGAAGCTTCATATGCCGAAGGAAAAGAACCGCGCTTATTTTCTAAAGATATTCAACGAGATGGGTGGGACGGCAGATTTCGTTGCAAGCCAGTTGAGGGTTTTCCCCAATCTACCAGAGCTACGATTTCGCCGTAGAGTGCACGAGCAAATTATATTTGCCATCAATGAAGCCGGAATAGAAACGAGCAATGTTGACATTGCAATCAACCATCTCGGTTATGGTATGGGCGCTCAAGAAATAAAATATGAGCGAAACAGACCGCTGCTTTTGAAAGAATTAGACGAT
This sequence comes from Candidatus Neomarinimicrobiota bacterium, assembly GCA_022573815.1. NCBI lineage: Bacteria > Pseudomonadati > Fidelibacterota > Fidelibacterota bacterium. The sequence continues at coordinate 45,216 of JACZTG010000005.1, read as the reverse complement.
AATCCGCATGATCATGAGATACTTTACTTTTTATGCAGAAATTACTACTTGAACGGAGAGTATGAGCAAGCGTTAGAATGGGGTGAAAAGGCGCTTACAGAAGTCCGAAAACACGGTAAATCCATCTGGTATTTTCACATAAAGAGCAAGGTAGCCCATGTTTACCTTAAATCCGGCGCCAGTGAAAAAGCGCTTAGTATGTTCAAAGAGCTTTTAAACGAAAATAAAGATGATCCGGTGAACCACTATTCCTATGGACAGGCGTTGATTGTATCGGAACGATTTGAAGAGGCGGAAAAATATTATAAATATTTTCTAAAAAATAAAGAAAAAATTGCAACCGATTCTTTTCCGGTATCTGTTCCAAAATTAGAGTTGGCTGCCCATAATCATCTCGGTCATATATATGATAAATTAGGAAAAAATGAAAATGCAATCGAATCATATAAAAAAGCTCTGACAATAGATGCCGAATCAGAACGGGCAAGAAAAAATCTTGGTACTGTTTACTTAAGAGAAGGAAGATTTGAAGACGCTAAAGAAGAACTATTATGGTGTTTAAACAGGGATTCTCAAAATGTTTCCGTGCTGACCAACCTTGGAACGGTAGAAAATTTTATGGGGAACCCGGACGCAGCCGAACGATATTATAGGGAATCCTTAAAATATGACATTGATAACATTGATTCACTGATAAATCTCGGTAATTTACTTTACAAGGAGAAGAACTACCCGGCAGCGGAACCGTATTTGTCAAACGCGCTCGTTCTTGAGCCCGAGCTTGACGATATAAAACTTCTTTTGGCGAATATTTATGCGGAAAGAGGCGATAGAAAACAGTGTAAGAGATTGTTAGAAGAGTTCGAAGCTCAGCTAAGTATAATTCCGGCGGGAACCGATGTAGAGTTACATGAAAGATTTCTAAAACTGGGCGTGAGATTAGAAGACTCAAATCGTACGATGGAGGCTATTCTGTCTTTCGACATAGCGTCGAAGTTAAATGCCGAATATCATTTATCCAGGAAATTCTCAGGGGTACTGCTGTTGTCACAGCGAAGATACGAGGAATCATTGAATAAATTAGAAGAGGCTGTAAGAATTGATCCTATGGACTGGGAATCTTTCGCCGCTATGGGAGAAACGTATGAGGGACTTGGTAAGACGGAAGCGGCGGAATTGAGTTTTCAAACAGCAAAAGCTATTCAGGGTGAAGCCGGGAAGCTTGAATCACTGCCTGTGGCATAGCAATAATACAGACTGATTGGTAAAAAGCATCTAACTCTCATATTTACAAAGATATACGAAATACAATAGACTTTTTCTTATTTGTGCAAAATCAGTTTCGTTTTCTCTTAAAGCCTTATCAGATAACGTTCAGAGCCGATCTGTAAATTTTTATCGTTACTTCTAAAGTAAATCTTACGGGCACCGATAATTATTAATGTAATGAGTAATCTACAAAGATACGGAAAGAAACAAAGAAGCCCGTTAGGTACAATCGTTCAATTTAGAATTGATTGGCGGGCTAAACTTGCTTGCAAGGATGTAAGCAAGTCAAAAGTACATCCCATATAGTAATCAAGGAGGATTAATACCATGGGTTTAAGAATTCAAACAAACACAGCGGCTGCAAAAGCATATAGAGGTCTTTTCATAGCCGACAGCCAGTTGAGCAAATCATTAGAAAAACTCTCAACAGGTTTCAGAATCAACAGTGCGGCAGATGATGCTGCTGGTCTTGCGATTGCTAACAAGCTTCGCGCTACCAACAGATCATTGGGCGCAGCGTCAAGGAACGTATCAGAGGCTTCTTCGATTGTGAATATAGCCCAAGGTTCCATGAACAACATCTCAAGTATCCTTGAGCGTTTGAAAGAATTGGCTACTCAAGGCGCTTCTGACAACGTCTCATCGAGTGGGAGAACCAAAATCAACTCTGAAGCATCGGCGTTGACTTCAGAAGTCACACGTATCGTAAACGATACCAAATACCAGGATACTTCCCTTATCAAGGGTACTTTCGGAGCGACATATTGCGATGGAGCCGCCTCGTTTGCAGCATCCGAAGGTGTGACAGCAATTGACGTATCCGGCGCGGTAGATGCGGGCTTGGTATATACGGTGACGAGTGTAGCCGGTTCCGGAACATCATCTGACGTAACCATGACAAACGGCGTTATTACACAGACAATCACCGGTGTAGCGACCGGTACAGTCCAGACTTTGGACTTTTCAGCTCTCGGCGTCAAGTTATCTCTTGATTCCGGTTTTGATGTTGTCAACGAATTAGCAGGCGGCTTCTCAATTGATACTGGCACCGGCGGTACGTTCCAGGTCGGCGCTGACAACGACGCGAACGCTGATAGATACAGTTTCACTATCGGTGATATGACACTTGCCACACTTGGACTCGATTCTCTGAACCTTTCAACTCGTTCAGGATCGCAGTCAGGTATAACAAGCGTTGATTCAGCAATTGACAGTGTCAACACTTCTCTTGGCAATATAGGTGCTATTATAAACAGACTGTCATTCGCAAGCGCGAATATCGCGGGAACGCTGGAAAACATATCGGCAGCGGAATCCGGTATTCGTGATGTTGACTTCGCGAAAGAAATGATACAGTTCACCAAATCACAAATACTCCAACAGGCAGCGACCGCTATGCTTTCGCAGGCCAACGCAGCGTCACAAGGAATTCTACAGCTTCTCGGATAATAGAAGCCCATATAGGATTATCCCGTGAATGCTACGCGGAGCATAATGATAATAGGAAAAGGGACGAGCTCAACAGCTCGTCCCTTTTCTGCTTTATATATACAGGTGAATTGAGATGGAATCAACAACCAATATACCAAGCCAGGCTGCAAAATCGACACCAAAGCCGCAAATCGAAAAAGTTGATTTACGAGTGCTAAAAGTAGTAGCGGCAAAATCAAAGAAATCAAGCGAGAACGTTGCGGCTGCTGCAAAGAGAAACGCTGAGATGCAAAAACAGGATATCGATGAGCTCATAAGAAAAATGAACAACGAGGTCTTCAGCGTTAATAAGCGGATAATTATCAGGAGGCATCCTGTAAATAATCGTCAAATCATTCAAGTTATTGATTCAAAGACCGATAAAGTAATTATGGAGGTACCATCGGTGGAATTGGTGAATTTATCTGCGAAGATTCATATTTTCGTCGGTATGATGATGGATAGGATATCTTGAGAGGAAGAAATTAATGGCGGAAGCGGGTGGCACAAGCAGTGTTAGCGGATTATTTTCCGGTATAGATTTTAGAGATACAATAGAAAAAATAATAGCAGTCGAAGGAATATCGGCTGATCTTCTTCAACTTCAAATTGATGAACAACGCCAAAAACTTACTGCTTGGCGAGAGTTCAATACTAAATTACTTGCATTAAAATCTGCGGGCGATGCTTTGAACGCAGATACCGACTTCAAAACTTTCAAAACTAATTCTACCTCTTCTTCAAGTACGGATGTAGAAGATCTGATAAGCGTCAGCACCAGCGCTGATGCGCAGCCCGGAAACTATACAATTGAAATACAATCCCGGGCAGAGGCGCGTAAATTATCTTCAGCAGCATTCAGTTCTGATTCCACTGCTCTTAGTCTAACCGGGGAGTTTCTGATCAACGGAGTAGCGGTGAGTATAGCATCCACCGACACGCTGTTAGATATTAGAGACGCAATAAACAATTTAAACAGCGGTTCGGACGCTACTAAAGTGACGGCAACAATCCTGACAGTAACGGTGGATTCCGATTATCGTCTCATATTGACCTCTGATGAAACAGGAGCGGATAAATTTGATCTGCTTGACGCAAGCTCTACCAATATTTTACAGTCCGGAGGGTTTGATTTCATCACTGGCACTATGAGTATAAAAAATTCGGTTTCTCCTGACGATGCAGCTTCCGATTATTTTACAAGCTCTACCGCTACTGTGGACGCATTAACGGGTCTGAGTAGCGCGCCCAGTGGCACAATTCAAATTAATGGCAGTGACGTGGTTTTAGATTTGAGCACAATGAGTATCACCGATGTAAAGACAGCGATTGATAACGCAAGTATAGCGAATATCAGTACGACTATAACCACAACAGAGGATGATGACGGTAAAACGATCTACCGGCTTGAAATAGTCGATTCTACAGGAGCTCCGACTTTTACCGATTCGGGTAACGTACTTCAAGCTCTTGGTATATTAGAAAGCGCCGTCACAAGCGAACTGAACGCGGAATCAGATTCGACAATAGTTATTGACGGTATTACTATCAACAGAGACGATAATATAATTGATGACGTAATCGAGGGGACTACGCTTAACCTGTTGCAGGCTGAAACGGGTACTAATATTGAAGTAAATGTAGAGAGAAATCTTGATTCCGTTATTAGTAAGATGACTGACTTAGTCAAGGCTTATAATGTTGTTGTGCAATTCGTTAAACAGCAACTCCAATTAGATGAAGAGCAGGTAGATGAGGACAGCAATGTTATTCCCGGAATTCTGTCGGGTGACTCCGGCATTACTTCGGCTCGTTCAGTTGCGAGATCAGCTGCTACGGACAGTATTACAGGGTTGCCGGATGACTATAATTCACTCAGTAAAATCGGTATAACTGTGAATGCGAAAGGGAAGCTGGAGCTTGATGAAGACGATGTCCGAGCAGCCCTGAGAGCAGATTTCGCGGCTACAATGAGAGTTTTTATTGCCGAAGAAACAGCCACAGACTCTGATGTAGAGTTTATCAATCATACGGAGGACACAACCGAGGGAGAGTACACGGTAAACATCACCCAGGCAGCGACACAAACTACAATAACAGGCACAGTGGACCTATCCGCGAATCCCCTTACTGCGGATGAAACGTTCACCATTACGGACTCTGGCACCGGTCGAGTCGCAACGGTAAGCCTCAGTAACGGTGATGATATTGATACCATAATCAACACGATAAACTCAAGTCTTTCCTCTGAAACCATTGAGACGCATATCGGCAGCTTTAGAATTACTACGGATGGCTCTACTGCAATAACATCGACTACTTTATGGAGCGAAATTAATCTCGGGACGGCAATTTCAAACAACGACACCATCGCTGTCACCGGTACCAATGCCGCTGGCGTTACGATAGAGGATTCATTCTTAATAGATGATATCACTACAGGAACGGTACAAGATTTTCTCTCGTTTATAGAAGGCGCCTTTGACAAAGAGATGAACGTCACTCTTGATGACGGATATATTGTGTTTAAGGACATCAAGGGCAGAGATTCGTCATTTTCAATTACAATAGCAGAAAGCGCGGGTTCATTGGATTTTGGAACGGTTGATGCTACCAACAATTCAACAAACGAGTCAGGAACTGAAGGGCGTTACAAAATAGAGATGGCCGCTTCCAAAGATGGCTCGAATAACCTCGTTTTAACGCATGATAATTACGGCGATGTTTTTGATTTTACCGTGACGACCAGCGCAACGCTTGGAATTGAAGATACCAATGTTACAATAGGCAAGGATGTGGCAGGGACAATCGGCGGTGAATCAGCCACGGGAGACGGCCAGGTACTCATCGGAGACACAGACAATTCCAATACCGATAGTCTCGTCATTTTATACACAGGCACTACTACCGGAGATCAGGGGACGGTCAAGTTGACGTTGGGCGTAGGTGAATTAATAAACAGGCAGCTGGGGTTTATTACCGATTCGTTAGACGGATTTGTGACCTTGAGGCAGGAGGCTATCGAAGACAGGATAGACACGCTTGATGACAGGATATTTGTAATAAGAGAAAGGTTAGACAGGAAAAAAACGTTTTTACTCAATAAATTTGTAGCAATGGAAGCCGCATTAGCGGAATTAAGCTCGAGAAGTATCGCATTGACCGCACAGCTTAGAGGACTGCAGTCTTTACTGGGTTAATTTTCAAGGAGATAGCTAAATAATGACTGATAATAATACTTATGTTAAAACACTAAATAGACATTATCTTGAGAATAAGATTCAAAGTGCTTCGCAAAGCGAAATAATTTCAATGCTTTACGATGGCGCTTTGAACTTCCTGGTTCAGATGAAACAGGCTATTCTTGAAGAAAATCATAAAGTTAGAGATGATGCCTTTGGAAGAGTACAAGCTATACTGCAAGAACTGCAGCACAGTATTAATTATGAAGAAGGTGGTGAAATAGCCAAGTCACTCGCTTCCTTATATAGTTTTATGCTTAAGCACCTATTTGAATCGAATTTAAAATCAGACGCCTCAGGTGTTGAAGCTATTAGGGAGATGATATGGGAATTACGCACTGCTTGGCAAGAGGCGGCAGCAGAACAAAAAAGCGCTGCCAATACGATAGTTTCAAACCAATCTAAAAGCGGAAACTTCGTATCGCGGATGGGATAAAAAATGGTAAATAAAAAAGAGTTAGAAGATGTTCTTAAAGAGCAAGTTGGAATTTATGCCGAGTTCGAAACTCTTTGTAAATCTGAGATTGATGCCTTATATGATGATAAATTGAATGTTTTATTAGGTGTGATGAAAAATAAAGCGAAATTGATTGAAAAATTAAATAAATTGGATATGAGGATCAAAAACAGTCAGAATGGTGATTTTGACCCATTTTTATCAATTAAAACCAATCCGGAACTAAAGAATTACGTAGAAGCAGCGATAATTAAAGTAGAAAATGTTCTTAAGTTCGAAGAAAGAACAAAAATTGTATCACAAAAACAACTAAATGAACTGGAAATGGAATTGCTGAGTATACGAAATGAAACGGAAACACTTGCAAAATACACGGAAGGGGGGAATCCAAACGCCAGATTTATTGATATTAACAGATAAAGCGCCAACATCACCATAAAACGGATAATAAGATGACAATAAAAAATGTAACTCGGGTGATACTCGATAGAGAAATAAAAAGGGCGCGAGGTGAGGATACTCAAAAAGGAAGTAAAAGCGGAGATGTTAAATCTTCCGTAAGTAAGTTTATTGATACGGCTAATATTTCTTCTAAAGCAATAGAAGTGCATGCGAATCAGGCCAGCCAGCCGGCGAGAATCGCTGCCATAGGTATTCTTGATAAAGCTACCAGCATTGATGAAGTAATCTCAAGGATTCAAGAGGGTTATTATGAACGCCCGGAAGTCATTGATGAAATAGCGTCATCAATCATCAAATCTGAAAATTTGGGAAGAGGAGAAGAGCAGTCAAATCATATTAGCGATATTAGTAGGAAAATCGATCGCGGTTTTTACGACGGCAAAGATGTAATAGAAACAATAGCGACAAAGCTTTTGGATTTTTTAAAGTAAATCACTGATATTTTAAGAAAAAAGCCCGGGTTTAATATCCGGGCTTTTTAATTTATAATAAATCGACTCTTTCAACATTATGTGGCAGTCAACTGCCGATTTAAGATTTAGACGAACATTGCCGATATATAGATATAGACGGAATAAACTGGGTACAAATGCTCAAAACGAACGTGATTATAACTATTATGTGGTTATTTGCAAGGTTAGGGGCTGAAAAGTGCAATATGGCATATTATTTGCAGAATTAACTAGAAAACAGTACCACAGTAAGGAAGGTGGAAAATTGAAAATAGAAATATTGAAATTTAAGATGGTGAGTTACTTCTCGATGTGGATTTTCATGTTTTCATACTTTGTTTATCAGGTAACAATTAGATAAGAGGAAGGTTTTAAAGATGGAGCAAAACTTAATGGATACAGAAGTTAAAAATATTTTTGAGCGCACGTTTCAAGCTGAAGAAGGTACTATGAGGAAAATGAGTGAAACGTTAGAAGATATTATTCAAACAACAGAAACTATGATGGATGCTGTGAAAGAAATATCTGACATAGTCAATTCCTGAGAGCGGACGATAGCTCTAAGTGTATTGATATAGAATTTGTAACCAAAGCAACCGGAAAATAACAGAGTGATGATAAAAAGAATAGATTATGGGATGTTCGAAGAAATAATTTATTTGAACCCTTCATTCAGTGAGAAAAAAAATAAAATTCGGATTTCCTTATATTTGGATCCGAATATGAGTAAATGGAATCGAAATATTCCATATGTTTTATTTTCTGCTTACGAATTATTGCCCGATTGTAAAGATCATAACTGTTCATTTAATCATTATTCTGTTGAAGATAGTTCACATCAAATGAAAGAAAGAGACATAAACGAAATTCCTCTTATAATAGAACACATAATTTTAGGAGTCATCAATCAGGTGGGTAATATTGATAATGCTAATGGTTTGACATGTGTTTCTAAGACGAACGAATATTTATATAGCATTTTTGTAGAATGTGATGATCCGTGCTTAGGTGAGTTCGCGGTGTTTGCAGCAAAAAATCTGGTTGAAGATATACTTATTCATGGTGATAGAAGCCCGCTTTGGGATTTCATACTTAATTCAGCTAAACACTTATATCCGTCTTCATATGATCAATTACCGGCCAAAAAGCTCAAATGGGAATTTGGCTGGTCCAAAGATCAGATTGAGATGGTAATAAGAACCTTGAAATCTCTTTCATTTTTTCATCCTCAGGGTGGAATCGCATGATGAAAAGCGGCTATAAAATATTTTGTTCCATTAACTGAAATTACAACAGAGATAAATTGATATGGAAAATGAAATGAAGTCAAGGGATGTCATGTATGTAGAAAAAGAAATATTCTCGATTGAAGAGGCTGAAGAATATTTAGGCATAAAGAAAAGAACTCTATACAAATTGGCGAAATCAGGAAGTATTCCGGCGGTTAAAATCGGAGGTCAGTGGAGATTTTCCAAATTCCGACTTGATGCCCTTTTTCACAGTGGAAAGGATAATGGCGCAAACTATGACGACTGAAATAACTGTCTTAGAGGAAATTAAAGGTAAAGTGAAAAATACCGATGTTTCAGTTCGGCGAGAAGCAGCTGACGATCTTGTTTATGTCGAGACGCAAGATGCAGAAGAACTTTTGTTTGAATTGATTTTAGATGAGAACAAAGGAGTCAGAGAAGCTGCAGGAGAGGCATTGTTAAGAAGGGGGAATCAGAGTGGAGCTGCGAGATTGGTCAAGAATTTCGCGAATCCGCGGATAGAAGTTCGAAATCAGGCGATGCTTTTATTAACTGAAATGGGCGAACCTGTTTTGGAGCACGTTATTCCGGCGTTGAACGACTCTGACAGGGATGTGAGAAAGTTTGCAGCGGATGTTCTGGGTGATGTAAGGTCACCTGCTGCGGTTTTATCCCTTATAAAAGCGATAGATGATGAAGATTCAAATGTGGGATTTTCAGCGGTTGAGGCATTAGGAAAAATAGGTGGTGATGAAGCATTCAGTAAATTGGAAGAAGCATTTAAAGGAATTCCGAATGTTAGAGCAACTGTGGCTGAAACATTAGGTAAAATAGGGAATCCCGATGGAGCAAGAGTAATTCAGGAAGGATTGCATGATGAAGATCCCCTTGTAGTATATGCATCCACTGAAGCGTTTGGTTCGATAGGAGGGAAAAAGGATTTAAATTTATTAGAAACGCTGATCAAGGAGTGTAATGGTTATATAAAAGGAGTTGCTATTACGTCATTAGTGAGAATCCTTATCCGCACAAACAGCGAATCTAATATTGATCTTCTATCAGATGAAAACATCACAGAATTGAATTCCGCAGTTGAGGGAAATAGAGAAGTTGCTGAGTTCGTTGAGAACTATATTGTTCAAGCCGTAAAAAATGACTATGCCGGAGGCACGTTCGGATATTACCCAAATCTCAGCAATGAACTGAAAGTGGTTGTATTGAAATCATTAATGAATAAGAAAAACGATATGACAGTGGAGTTGGCTATTAGCGCTTTAAAGGAACCTAATACTCTTATAAAAATGGCGGCGATTAGCTTATTTTACAATTGGGAGGATGTAAAATCAGTAAAACATCTCATCGAAGTGCTTGACGATGAAGATGATTGGGTATGCTACAGAGCTGCCGAAGCAATAGGATTAATTGGAGGAGAGGGCAGCATAAAAGCTCTCCTTTCAAAAATGGAATCAGATACTCCCTTAAGACAAATAGCCATTATTAAGGCGCTTGAGTCTATGGCTGCTAAAGATGAATTACAGAGCTTAACCAGCTCGGAATTTATTACGGATGAGGGTGTCAAGGAGACTCTAAACGAAATAATTGGAAAGTTTGAAAATGAATAATACTCTTGATAGCTCAATTCGAGAAAAGATCGAATCTATCGGTCAGCTGCCGACCTTTCCTGAAACTGCATCGGAGGTTGTAAATCTTGTAAATAATTCCACTGTTTCGATGAGACAGATAAGTAACGTAATCGGACGGGACCCATCTTTAGCTGTTAAAGTATTGAAATTCGTGAATTCGGCGTTTTACGGATTGCACCAAAGCGTTTCTTCTCTTCAACTGGCTCTCGTTATGCTCGGGATAAGAGAAATTCGCAATATTGTCATAGGGCTTTCGGTTTTTAAAACATTTGATCATGTGAACCATTCTAAACTGTTTGATAAAGTACGATTTTGGCAGCATTCGGTAAGCACCGGTCAAATAGCAAGATCGATTTCTACGAAATTATCTATCCAAATGGAAGGTGAAGAGTTTACTGCGGGGCTGCTTCATGATATGGGTAGAATTGTCTTTGATCAATATTTCCCTGAAGAATTTGGGAGAGCTTGGAAACTATCTATTTCAGACAATATCTCATTACATGAAGCTGAAAAGAGAGAATTGGGAGTTGACCATGCTGAATTAGGAGCATGGATGGCAAATAAATGGAATCTTCCTCTAAATCTTGTGGATGCAATACGATATCACCATTCGCCTTTAAAAGCTCAAAACGGTAAGATACTCGTAGCGATAGTGAGTCTTGCGGATATGCTATGTAAGATAGAAGGAGTAAAGTTTGGGGGATTTATATCTGAAATTACATTGGAGAATAGTGAACCCTGGAAAATCTTATTAAAAGAACGACCTCAGTTAGAGGAGATGGACTTGGAGCGGTTTACATTCGAATTAGAATCTGAAGTTATTAAATCATTCGAGTTCCTGTCGATGGTAGGCTCCTTCAAACAGCAAGCGGAGGTATAATTTGGAAACTTCCGTTGCTACCTCTACAACGCCAACGATAAACGCTTTAAGTGATAAGCTCTTTACTGAGATTAGAGATTATATTTACGATAAGAGCGGTATGTTTTTTGCCGACCATAAAAAATATCTACTTGAAAATAGAATATCAAAAAGAACTGTAGAATTAAATTTAAAAGACTGTGAAGAGTATCTTTACCTGATCAAATATGGTACAAATAAATTGGAGGAGCTCAGCAATCTATTCGACGCCATAACCACAAATGAGACATATTTTTTTAGAAATGAGCCCCAGCTAAATGCTTTTAGATCAATAATCATACCTTATTTGAACAAAAAATTAGTTAATAATTTTTCTGGAAGAGCAAAGATTTGGTCTGCCGGCTGTTCGTCAGGCGAAGAGCCCTATACTCTTTCAATAATTTTTAAAGAAGAAGCGATCAGGGGAATAAAAGTTCCTTACGAAATTTTGGCTACAGATATTTCGAGAGAAATCTTGGATAAGGCAAAAAAAGCTGTTTATGGAAAATATGCTATCAGGAATCTGACATCAATACAGCTTATAAATTATTTCACTCCTGAGGGCCATGATCATCGAGTTAAGGATGAAATACGCAGACCAATAATACACAAAATAGTCAATTTATCCGAAGCCCACGCATTTCCATTAAATGCGAAGTTTGACGTAATCTTTTGCAGAAATGTTTTAATCTATTTTGATGTGGAAGCAAAGAAAAAAGTAATAAGAAAATTTTACGATTTACTGAATCCGGGGGGATATCTTTTTATAGGACACAGTGAATCTCTTCACGGAATAACCGATGCGTTTAAATTAGTTCATTTTGAAAAAGCGCTTGCTTACAGAAAAGAGGAATAAAATGTTTGGATTGGCACATGGAGATAGAAATGAGTAAAATCGCACTTATAGCAGATGATTCATCCACAATAAGAAAATTTGTCGCATTCGCATTAAAATCGATGGGAATCGAAGTGGTTATGGCATCGGATGGGATGGAGGCATTGGAAAAACTAACCACGGAAAAATTTGATTTAGTTATAACCGACTTAAATATGCCCCATTTAGATGGCTACGAACTCATATCAAGCATAAGAGAAATAAATCAGTATAAAGATACACCGATAATAATTCTATCCTCGGAATCGGATGAAGATGATAAACAAAAGGGTTTTTCTGCGGGAGCTGATTTATATATGGAAAAGCCATTTGACGCAAAAAAATTGCAGTATGAAGTCTCAAAATTTTTGAATTAAAAACAAGTAAGGAGTTATTAATATATGTCTTTATCTTTGGAACAAGAAATGTTAAAAGAGTTCTTAATTGAAGCAAAGGAACTATTAGAGGAGCTCGACAACAACTTTGTGATTCTTGAATCAAAGCCCAATGATTCCGACCTCATAAACGAAATATTCCGATCGGTGCATACCATAAAAGGTGGCGCCGGGATGGTCGGGAATGAAAAATTGCAAACGGTAGCACACAGAATGGAAGACATTCTCAATAAGATTCGAAAAGGTGAAACCTCTCTTAGCACGGATATAATCGACCCTCTATTATCCGGATTAGATGTATTAAAACAAATTACTGAGTGTTTAGTTCGGGACGAGGATATCTCGGATATTGATATCTCCGTAGTGAATATTTTGGAGGAAGCCTATAAAAAAATGGGTGAAGCATCTAATAATAAAGACGAATCTGAAGTTTCGGCAAAGGAGGAAAAATCAGCAATAGATGCAAAAGCAGCTAAGCTTGCAGCTGAAGCTGATCAAGAACAGGACGAATTCGAAGTTGATATGTTTGGTGAGGAAATGGAGGAATTAGTCGATAGTTTTACCATTGAAACTGAGGAAATATTAGAGACTGTGGATCAGGATTTGATAGAACTCGAACATAATCCTGATGATGAAGAGACCCTAAATTCCATATTCCGAGGACTGCACACAATTAAAGGAACATCTTCGTTCCTCGGTTTGGACCTAATTACCAAGCTTAGCCATAATGCGGAAGATGTTCTCAATGATTTGAGGAAAAAAGTCCTTACCGTTAATAGCGAGATAATGGACGTACTACTGGATGCTGTGGATTTCCTGAAAGTATTGATGGATGACGTAAGAAATAAAGAGTTGGTTGACAGAGATATTGTCCCACTTGTTACTCAATTAATGGCTTTCCGGGGAGATTCATCGCCGGATAACCAATCAAATGAGAATAAAGGAGTTTCAAAATCTACAGAGCAAAAAAAGAATAAAGATATTGTAAAGAAAAACTCGTCAAAATCGGTTGTCGATGCTACAATACGAGTGGATGTAGAAAGATTAGATTCTTTAATGAATTTAGTGAGTGAATTAGTTTTGAGACGTAATTCACTGATGCAGATCACTAATAAGTTAGATAAAGAAGCGGAAGATTCGGAGTATATGGAGGAGCTAACTTCTACTGCCGGTCATATTAGCTATCTGACAACGGAATTACAATTCTCGGTTATGCAAACACGAATGCTCCCGATAGGAAAGGTATTTAATAAATTCTCGCGCATAGTTCGGGATCTTTCACGAGATTTTAATAAGAAAATTGAGCTTACCATTGAAGGCGCAGAAACAGAACTTGATAAATCATTGATCGAAGAAATAAACGATCCGTTGGTTCATCTCATTAGAAATGCGGTTGATCATGGGATTGAAACGCCGGAAAAAAGAATAGCCGCCGGAAAAGACGAAGTTGGGAAAGTAAAACTATACGCTACCCAAGAGGGGAATAATATAATTATCGGGATCGAAGATGATGGTAACGGTCTTGACGCTAATAAACTCAAAGCAGCAGCTGTAAAAAAAGGTGTTATCACTAAAGCAGAAGCGGAAAGAATGACGGAAAAAGAGGCTTTTAATATCATATTCGCTCCCGGATTCAGCACGGCGGAAAAAGTGACCAATGTTTCAGGAAGAGGCGTTGGAATGGATGTGGTAAAAACTAACATAGCCAAGCTCAACGGTATGATAGATATACAATCAGTACTGGGAGAAGGAACGAAAATTGTAATTAAATTGCCGCTGACACTTGCGATAATTCAAGGGCTGTTAGTGGAAGTAAATGAAGAAGTTTATGTCATTCCGTTAAGTGCGGTATTGGAAACTTCACGGGTTAACGTCGAGGATATATCGTATATGAATCAAAGGGAAGCGATTAGGTTGCGCGACTCAATTTTGCCGCTGGTTAGGTTAGATGCTCTGTTCGGAATCCCCAAAATAAACAATGAGGAAGAGTCATTTGTTTATGTTGTGGTAGTGGGAATGGCGGAACACAAACTTGGTTTAGTAGTCAGTAAGATGCTTGGGCAGGAGGAGGTCGTAATAAAATCACTCGGTGAAGAACTTGGTCAGACACCCGGAGTATCAGGAGCAACTATCATGGGTGATGGAAGAGTAAGAATGATTCTTGAGATAAGAGATTTATTCGATCTCGCTGCAAAAACAAAAGGAATATCACCAAAAGAAATCAGAAGAAAACTCGCAAAAGAGAAGAGTAACACTGAAGAAATAACCGATGAAACAGACTTGCAAAGTAACGAAAATGAGAATGTTGAAGAGAAAGAAATATCTGATGATGAGGATGCAGAGGATTTCTCAGATGAAAAATACGAAGGAGAGATCCCCGAAGATTATAGTGAACAGGAAAGTGATGAAAAATTAGATAAAGAAGAAATGGTCTTAGAACAATGAAAAATAATTTAATACTGACAAGTTGGAATAGCGGGGAATGATTGATTCGAAAAACAAAAATTATAGTCGTGGATGACTCGGCTTTTATGAGAAAAGCAATTGAGATGATGCTTCGGGAAGAGTCAAGCTTTGAAATTGTGGCTACGGCGAATAACGGGGAAGACGCCCTCAAGTATATTCGAGAATTAAAACCGGATGTTGTAACACTCGATATTGAAATGCCGGGAATGACCGGACTTGAGGTTCTTGAAAGAATAATGAAGGATACGCCAACTCCTGTGATAATGATTAGTTCGCTTTCAACTGAGGGAGCAGATGAAACTATTAAAGCGCTGGAATTAGGCGCGGTGGATTTTATACCCAAATCTCTCTCTTATGTTTCTTTGGACATAGTGAAGATAAAAGATACCCTTATCGAGAAAATTAAAAATATCAGATCTCTCAGTAAATCTATCATAAAAAATGTGATGTCACCAAGAAAAAAACTTCCCGTTTTGAGTTTACAGCATGATAAGATAGGTAAAAAAATAAGATTTATTGCAATCGGTATATCTACTGGGGGACCGAGAACGTTACAAGAGGTTATTCCCCGACTTCCAAAAGATTTTCCCAGGCCGGTGATGGTAGTCCAACATATGCCGCCGAAGTTCACTAAATCTTTGGCCGAAAGGCTCGATAAAATGAGCGAGGTCAGAGTGAAAGAAGCTGAGCACCATGATTCTGTTAAATCGGGAACAGTTTATATCGCCCCGGGCGGAAAACATATGAAGTTGAAAAAAAATGGAACTTCCTTACAAATTGAGATCAGCGATACTCCCGATAACACATTACATCGTCCTTCGGTAGACATTATGTTGGAATCAATTGTGGATATTTATGGATCACAAACACTTAGCGTAATTATGACGGGAATGGGTAAGGACGGATTAAAGGGCTCTAACAGTTTGTATGGAAAAAATGGAATGATATTATCTGAAAGTGAAGAATCTTGTGTTGTATATGGAATGCCGAAAGCGGTAGTTGAAGCGGGAATTGTCGATAGAACTGAACCGGCGACCAACATCGCAGAAGCAATAATGGATTACGTTAGGCAATAAATAATTTAAGGAGCAAAAAATGGCTGGAAAAGTATTGGTAGTAGATGATTCTCCGACAATGAGAAGAATAGTTGCAAATACGTTGAAAAGAATAGGCTATCCAGATACGGAGGAAGCAGAAAATGGAAATGATGCGCTCAATAAGCTAGGCGAAGGTACTTTTGAACTAATCGTCACTGACTGGAATATGCCTGGAATGACAGGGTTGGAATTCGTGAAATCGTTAAGGGCAGACGGTGGCTATAATGATTTGCCTATATTAATGGTAACAACACGAAGCGCTGAGGAAGATGTTAAAGAAGCATTGCAGGCAGGAGCCAACAGCTATATTGTAAAACCCTTCACACCACAGGTACTAAAAGATAAAATTGAAAGTATAGTATAAAATGAGGAAATAATGACGAATTTAAATGAAGATAAATTATTAGATAAAATAAATTCTAATATCAAGGAATTAACAATTAATCTATCCGAAATGTTTGAATCTTTGCAAATAATATCCGGGCCTATCAAAGAATCCACGGAGAACATGCCTCTGGCTACAGATCATCTTTCTAAGATAACGAAACAGACAGAGCTGGCTACAAATCAAATACTCGATAAGCTGGATGCGATGACGGAAAGAGATAGTGAAGCGCTTGAAATCATTGTAGGCGAGATAGAAAAGCTCGGAGATTCGAAAACCGGAGATACAATTAAAAAAACCTTGGTAAAATTGGAAAACGCATTTTCATCTGATTTAAATGATTCCTACGAAATTATGGAATCACTCCAATTCCAGGACATCACCTCTCAAAGAATAGGCTTCATCACCACGTTGCTTGATGGAGTAGAGCATAAATTAAATACATTACTAAACGCTTTAGGTGAAGTTACGAAACTAAAAAAGATTGTTGCAAAAGATTATTTTGATCCGACTGCAGAATATACAGATTCTAAGGATAGGCAAAGTTTAGTTGATAAAGTTATTGAAGAAAAAGGATAGCATCGATAACAAATGCATGTAGTATCATTAGACAAAATAGTAAGCGGTAGTAAGCTGGGAAAAGCTCTCTATTCAGCCGATGGCAGAATCTTGCTCGGCAGAGGAGTTGATCTTACAGGTAAGTACCTAAATCGCTTAAAGGAGATGGGGTATTATTCGATATTCGTCTCGGATGATTTTGATGATGAAGTTGAGCTGAATGATGTGATTCAGGATTCTACCAGAAAATTTGCCATTGGCCAGGTCAAATCGTTGTTCAAATCTACTATGGAGGGTAATGGAGACGGAAATAATTTTGACTTGAAAAATGGAATTGAAAACATTACAGATAGCATTATAAATGATATAACCGGAAATGATAATTTAATGATCGATCTGTATAGTCTGAAAACTCATGACGATTATACCTTTCAACATTCAGTAAATGTGTGCGTACTTGCAATAGTTTTGGGAATAAAAGCGGGATTAAACGGAATTGAATTAAGGGAATTGGCAAAAGGTGCGATGCTCCACGATATAGGAAAAATGCACACTCCTTTTGAGATACTTACTAAGGATTCACTTTTAACCGATGAAGAGTATGAAATCGTAAAACGGCACACAAATGAAGGATTTTCATTTTTGTTAAACGACTCGAATGTAAGTCCTAAAATCGCAATAGTCGCGTATCAGCACCACGAAAGATTTGACGGTACTGGTTATCCTGACGGTATTGGCGGTGATCAAATGCATATATATTCAAAAATTGTAGCCATAATCGACACATATGATGCACTAACATCAGACAGAGTATATCGAAAACGTTATAACAACGATCAAGCTCTAAACATAATATATAAAGAATCTGAAGGAAAATTTGAGCCGGATCTCTTGAAACTATTGAGAAATTGTGTCGCACGGTATACTTCAGGTAGTCTTGTGAGACTTAAAACAGGGGAGACGGCAATAGTATTGAGAAATAATGCATCAATACTTAATCAACCAATTATCAAACTTCTCACGGATTCGGACGGTAATAAGATAGAGAATTCACCTGAAATTGACATATCTCAAAATGGAGATTCAAATAATATAGAGATAGAATCAATCATTTGAGGAATATTGATGAATAAATCAACAGTATTAGGCATTATTCTCGGAATTGGATTAGTAGTCGGCGCAATTTCACTTGAAACGGACGATTGGAGAGTATTCTATAATCCGGCCGGCATTTTGATTGTATTGGGAGGAACTGCTGCTTCATCGTTTTTAAGTTATCCTTTTATGGACGTATTAGGTGTCTTCAGGTCTTTTTATGTCGTTCTCAGAAAAGAACCGCCCAGATTGGAAGATTACATTCCGGAAGTTATGAATCTGGTAATGACGGCGAGAAAGGGTGGACGATTAGCGTTGGAAAAGAAAGTGAGCAAGATAAAAAACTTTTTTTTGGCTGATGCAATACAGATGCTCGCGGATGGATATTCACTCAACGAAATTAATGACATCCTCAATGAAAGAGTATATTTCAGGTCTCAGAGAGAGGGAAAAGAATCTGATATGTTAACGTCAATGTCTAAATTCGCACCTGCATTTGGGATGATTGGAACACTTATTGGACTAATTATTCTCCTTAGCAACATGACCCTTGAATCTATGGATAATATTGGATCTGGAATGTCAGTTGCTTTGATAACAACATTTTATGGAGTACTGCTTGCCAACCTGATCTTTAAACCTATCGGCGTAAAATTAGCTACGAGAACCGAAGAGGAAATTCTTATGATGGAGATGATCATTGACAGCGTAAAAATGATAAGTGAAGGATGGCATCCGGCTAAAGTACAGGATTATATGAATTCCTTTATAAAACCGAGTAAGCGAGTGCTTCCTGACAGAGAAGATTTTAAAAACAAAAAGAAAAGAATAGCGCAGGCAGAAGTAGCATAATAATGCCTCGCGTAAATCCAACAAAGATTGGCAGAAGATACAGAAAATCAGTTGATGATGTTGATGATTGGTTAATCACGTACAGTGATCTTGTTACCCTAATATTAACATTTTTCATACTTCTGGCAGCAATTTCTAAAGTTGATCCGCTCCGTTTTGAAAGAATTGCACAGTCCTTATCAGGCGCTTACGGAACATCTAAAAATACTCGACAGGTAGATCTCAAAACAGTTTTTAGAATGATTAATGAGTTGATCGGTGAATCAGCTTATGCTGAATACGTGGAGGTGGAATTGCGACCCATAGGAGTTGCGGTCACTTTCAAAGGGAATACGTTATTTTCTTCCGGCAATGCGACGATCAAAAAAAATATAGAGCCCGTTTTGGTTGGATTAGCAGGAGTAATGAAGTCATTACCTTATAGTATTGCGATTGAAGGACATACGGATGACATACCTATTTCATCTCCTCAATTCCCATCAAATTGGGAATTATCTACTGCCAGGGCATCACGTGTAGTAAGATTCTTGATAGGCAGGGGAGTTGAGACTGAAAAATTATTTGCGGCCGGATATGCCGACACAAAATCAAAAGTACCGAATAGAGACAATTCCGGAAACCCTATCCCCGAAAATAGAGCAGAAAATCGGAGAGTGGAGATAATATTCCAAGCCCGTTGATTCGTTAATTTTTATTGTAATTTCTGAAACAGTTCTTTAATTTTCCCGTAACTTAAAATAACCCGACAGCATTATCGGGGTGTTTTGCGTCAAATATTTTAGAAAACTATTTTTTGAGGTAATAATTGAAGTTTATTTTAACAACAATATTATACTTAATAACAATAACATTTCCTTTAGGGGCTGAGATTGACCATCCTTCAAAATCTTTGAAGGCGATCAGGATAAACGAACCGATTAATATTGACGGGTACTTAAGCGAAAGCAGTTGGAAAGATAATGGTGTCACAGAATTTGTTCAACGCGACCCTGTTGAAGGCAGGAAGCCGACCCAGAAAACGGAAGTTTGGGTCGCTTATGACAACGAAGCTATTTATGTGGCAGCTAAACTGTACGATTCGTCTCCGGACTCGATAATCGCTCGACTTGCAAGAAGGGATGAAAGAGTCGCTTCAGATGAGTTCGAGTTTAGGGTTGATCCCTGGTTAGATCATAGATCGGGGTTTTTCTTTAGAGTCTCCGCGGCGGGGGCAATAAGAGACGGAATCCTGTTCAACGACGGATCAAATGATGATTCATGGGACGGCGTCTGGGAAAGCGCCACATCCATAAATCGTGAAGGATGGGAAGTTGAAATAAAAATTCCTTATTCACAGCTTAGATTTCCGGAAAAAGAAATTCATACCTGGGGGGTTAACTTTATTAGGCAGATTGAGCGGAATAACGAACGAATTATGTATGTGATGATTCCGAAAAATTCCAGCGGTGATGCATCCTGGTTTGCGCATCTTACCGGAATTGAAAATATCAGTCAACCCAGATTAATTGAATTGCTCCCATTTTCTGCCGGAAGAGCAGAATATATACAAACGAATGCCGGTAATCCATTTAATGACGGAAGTAGATTTTTCAATCAATTGGGTTTAGACCTGAAATTGGGATTATCAAGCGGTCTTACTCTCGATGCCACGTTTAATCCTGATTTCGGTCAGGTGGAAGTAGACCCGGAAGTAGTAAATTTATCTGATTTCGAAACGTTTTTCCCTGAAAAGCGCCCTTTTTTCATTGAAGGTTCGAATATTTTTCGATTTGGAGGTGGAGGGGTAGAAAATTACTTGAGTTTTAATTACGGGGACCCACTGTTCTTCTATACAAGGCGTATCGGAAGATTTCCTCAGGGTGAAACTAATGATGACTATGAAAATGTTTCGATTCCTTCCGGTTCAACAATTCTTGGAGCTGGTAAGATATCAGGCAAAGTAACTCCTGAATGGTCAATTGGTCTGATTAATGCCCTAACTGCAAGGGAATATGCGGATGTGGACTTCAATGGATCGAGATTTAGAGAGGAAGTGGAGCCGCTAACTAATTATACTGTGATCAGGACACAACGGGAATTTAACGGGGGAAGACACGGCTTGGGTCTGATAGGTACAAATACCTATAGAGATATGGGAAACTCAATTCTTGAGAATTCATTAACGGGCAGCGCTTTTATGAGCGGAGTTGACGGCTGGCTCACTCTTGATTCTGATAGGAAGTATGTTGTTACAGGATGGTTGGCACGAAGTAGAATCAACGGAACAGAGGAGGTAATCACAGCTGTTCAACGTTCAAGCCCCCATTATTATCAACGTCCGGATGCAGATTATGTCTCAGTCGATTCTACGGCTACATCAATGACAGGATCAGCAGGCAGGATTTACATCAACAAGCAAAAGGGCAGTGTAATATTCAATTCGGGTTTTGCGATGATCTCGCCCGGATTTGAGATAAATGATGCCGGTTTTCAATCAAACGCTGATCAAATCAACTGGCATATCGCAACCGGATACAATGATGTTGATCCGGGAAAATATCTCAGGAGCAAATTTTTTTCCATTGCTACTTTCAGAAATTGGGATTTTGGAGGGAATAAATATGCAGAAGGATATTTCCTCTTTTCCGGAGGTGAGTTGCTGAATTATTGGAACATGGAATTTAATTATTCATATTTCCCCCAATTTTCTAATAATAATCTGAGCAGAGGAGGGCCTTTTATAAAAGGACCAATCGGCAGATTGGCGGAGATAATCATTAGGTCTGATGAGAGAAAGGAATTGTCCTATTCCCTTGGAGTACAGCAAGGCAAAGCCACTCGCTGGTTTTGGAACTATAGCTTTGATATGACATGGAAACCAAACTCACAGTTTAACCTGAGTTTAAACCCGGTTTATACCTGGGATGTAACAGAGGCTTTTTATGTGGGTGAAGAAGAAGACCTTACGGCATTGAATACCTTCGGTAAACGATATTTATTCGCCGAAACCGATAACAGATCGTTTTCACTGGGAACGAGACTCAATTGGACTTTTACCCCGAAGTTAAGTCTGCAGCTTTTTGTGCAACCCCTCATTTTTGCCATCAAATATAAAGATTATAAGGAGTTGGCAAATCCCGGCGAATTTGAATTTAATATCTATGGTAAAGACGATAATTCTACGATAGTACAAAGTGATGACGGGGAAATTTTTACTATCAGTCCTGATATCTCACGTAACGCCGAATCTTTTGAAATAGACAATCAAGATTTCAATTTCAAATCGCTAATAGGAAATGCAGTTTTACGGTGGGAATATCTGCCCGGTTCTGTATTTTTCCTCGCCTGGACCCAGAACAGAAGTGACTTCGATGATGGGAATGGTTTCTTTGATTTTAGAGATAATACAAGGCGGTTATTCGATACCAAACCCGACAATATTATCCTTGCAAAATTTACTTATTGGTGGAATCCTTAAAGATTTCCAGGTCAATCGCTAATTCTTTAATGCCTCTTCGACAGAGTGCAAAAGGTCTTCGACTAATCGTGCCGGTTTCTTAAAGAATATCAGGTTATCTGTTTCTAACTTACTTTTAATATCCTCTACATAAGCAAATCCGGAAGAGAATATTATCTTTTGTGAGGAGTCTTTTTCCCAAATACGTTCAGCAAACTGAAATCCATCCATTCCCGGCATTTGAATATCGGCAATGATTACATCCGGAATAAACTCCTCGAAGATTTTTAATCCTTCCTTGGCGTCTCCCGTAGTTTTTACGAGGTATCCTAATTTTGTGAGATATCTATTATAGCTCTGACAAAGCATCGGCTCATCATCGACTATCAATATCTTAGCTGTGTACGGGTCAACCGGCGCCACAGGGAGCGAAACCGTAAAAGATGTGCCTTTCCCACTTACTGAAGTTACATTAACTTTTCCGCTATATTCTGTTTCAACAATATCCTTAACAATGAGAAGGCCGATTCCCGTTCCCGAATCTTCGGATTTTGTAGTAAAAAAGGGATCAAAAATTTTGTTGAGATACTTTTTTGGAATACCGCTTCCGCTATCTGAAAATACTATGACTACTGACTTGGCAGCTTTATCAACCCGTGTGGATATGGTCAGGTTTTTAATCTTTCTTCCTTGCATTGCCTGCAAGGCATTTAGAATTAAATTCCTGAATACTTGATCCAAGCGTTCTCGATCTACATAAACTTTAGAACTCATTTTACTGAGTTTTAACTTAAGATTGGTAGTTTTAAGATGACCGATAGATTTTAAAGTACCAACTAAATCACGGAGAATAATATTTACATTGATATTTTTCCGATTGGAAGCAGATGGCTTTCCGAGTCGCATATAACCTGAAGCGAGACTAATGATGTGTTGTATCTCTGTGTTCATATCTTTGACTATGTCTTTTACGTCATCATCGTTTACCATATCCGAAATAACTTCCGCACACGCGGATATTACCTGCAGGGGATTATTAAGCTCATGGGCAATTTTTGATCCCATTTGTCCCAATGCTGCAAGCTGTTCGGCATGAATAAGTTGAGAGCGTATCTGCTTTTCCCTCTCGTAAAGTTCCTTTAGAGCCTCGTTGGATTCAACTAACCTGGATTGGCTGTGAAGAAGCTTATTTAGCGCATCCTGCCGATCGGTAACATCCTTTCCCAATACTATTAAGATATTATCATCAGGAATAGGAGTGTATTGAAATTCGAAATGATTATCCCCGATTATTGCTTCCGCAGTTAACACTTGATCATTCTTTAACGATAATTCAAATCGCTTATTATGAGTAGATGGCAAAATTTTTCTTACTTCAGCCGTTTTTAATTTTAATGATTTCAGTAAGTTCTCAACCGCCGGATTATGATATAATAGTTTTCCTTTTGAATCAAATTTCATAATCAAGTTTGGATTTAGAACAGAAATCTCCTGAAGATCGTGTGTAATTTTATTCAGCTTTCTGTTCTCATCGGCAATTGCGAGAATAGATGCCATTGATTCAACAAATTTAACCTCACTTTTGGCAAATCGGTTGTTACCTGAATTTTGAGTAAAAATAAAACCCTTCAATTTTTTACCTGAGCTAATGGGAACTAACATCGCATCAGAATCACTCTTTCGCAGCTCCCTAATCAAACGCGGTTCGGCGGATAGAGTTTTTCCGGGAGAAGATATAAGTGTATTATACCCGTTCTTTTTGGTCCATTTTGCCGGGATTAATTTCTTGTCGAGATCTCCGCTTAAAGCTCTTTTAGAATTTCCAATTACCGAAAGAACATTAAATTTAGAAGAACTATGATTCCGCCAAAAAATAAAACCAAAATCAGCAGACAGGCCGGAAGAGAATGATTTATTAACTGATTTCAAGACGGAATTCCATCTTTTGTCGTTAGAATTTTTGCTACTTGTGTTCGTCAGAGAGGTAATGGCAGAACGTTTTTTTTGATCCCTTTTTTTTGCCATTATTTGTTAATTGTTTCCAAAGTGTCATTCGTTAATATATTACTTATAATATAATAAAAAGACTGAAAACGGGAAGAGAAATATCTACCGAAAAATTACTTTTCGGTAGATATCGTTGAAGGTAGCGTCGTGTTCGCTATCTCCGAAAATCCGAAATTACGAATACGCTAAAATAAACTAAGCGCTAAGAATTGATTGATTTTCATCCAATGCGCTTGTGATTCTAAATCTGTGAATAACAGTGTTGGGATTTATACTTCCATTTGACTGATGGTTCCAAAGTAAATTCATTGCTTCCACTTCATTCCTTTGATGAAGAAATTCTTGTTCTTCGAGGAATGTGTAAATTCCCTGATATAAAACGTAAAGCGGACAAAATGAAGAAGACTGTAAATATGCCGAACGACATTGCGGGCATATAAAACAATCCATTTCTTCACTGTCATATGCTTGCGAGGCAGCTTGCCCAACGAGATCGAAAAGTTTATTGGAGGCGTTCTTAAGTTTTCTCTCATCATTTAATAAATTTTCATGCGCGCCGCAATTCACCAACGCGCTTTTTTCTTCCCCGCATAGGGGGCATAAAGGCAAATTTTGAGGTATCGATCTACTCGTATTAAGATTAGATTCGTTTTTGATAATATCTAAAGTATTCATCTATACTCCTTTTGTACGCCTTAATATAGCTGTTGACGAAAGGCAAGTCAAGGAAAAAGTGAACAAAAGGCGTTATAATGGAATAGCTTTATTCTCACTCTATGATCACATATATTTGCTTACTGAATCAACAGCAACATACTATAGCGTTAATATTTGGAGGAACACTCATTGAGCAATAACATCATTGAACATATTCAGAAGAACGAAGAGAATTATTTAGAAGAGCTGAAAAAATTTGTAAGAATTCAAAGTATCAGCAGTGACCCTGAAAAAGCAGATGAAATGGTCGAATGTGCGAATTGGGTTCGAGATGATCTTGAAAATATGGGAATGGAAGGCGTTGAAATAATTCCAACTGACGGACATCCCTCTGTTTATGGAGAGTGGAAAAAAGCCGAAGGAAAGCCTACAATTCTAATATATGGACATTATGACGTGCAGCCGGTAGATCCTTTGAATTTATGGGATACGCCGCCGTTTGAGCCTGAAGTGAGAAACGGCGGTCTTTATGGAAGGGGCACTGTGGATGATAAGGGACAGATATACCTACATATGAAGGCAGTTGAGGCATATTTAAAAACGGAAGGTACTTTGCCTCTGAACGTAAAATTTCTCATAGAAGGTGAAGAGGAGGTGGGTAGCCCGAATTTAGTTCCTTTAATCAAGAGTAACATTGATAAATTACAGACGGATGTAGTGTTGATATCTGATTCGCATATGTTCGCAAAAGGTATTCCGTCTATTTGTTACAGTTTGAGAGGACTCGCATATTTTGAAATACGGGTTCGGGGGACGAATAGCGACCTCCATTCCGGAACGTTCGGTGGAGCAGTGATAAATCCCGCAAATGCGCTTGTAACAATAATATCTAAACTGAAGGACGACAATGGCAAAATCCTGATTCCCGGTATATATGATGATGTTCTTGCTCTTACGGACGAAGAAAGGGAGATGTTTAAAAGTTTACCCCACGATGACGAAAAATATCGTAAAGAACTTGAAGCGCCGGAATTATTTGGCGAGGAGGGTTATACAACTTTAGAGCGCACATGGGCGAGACCTACGCTCGACATCAACGGAATTTACTCGGGATTTATGGGTGAGGGCGCAAAAACCGTGATCCCGGCAGTCGCCACCGCAAAAATCAGTATGAGGTTGGTACCGGATCAGGATTATCATAAAATTGAAGAGCAATTCAACGATTATATACAGGAGATTGCTCCCAAAGCAGTGGAAGTTGAAGTGCTTAATCTACACGGCGGAATGCCATATATCTCGCCTATGAATTCTCCGATATTCGAACCGGCGAGAGAAGCGCTAAAAAAGGCATTCGGTACTGATACAGTTATGATGCGGGAAGGGGGATCGATTCCTATCGTAACGGATTTCGAGGAATTATTGAATGTACCGGTAATGTTAATAGGGTTCGGTCTGCCGGATGAACATTCTCATGCGCCGAATGAGTGGATAGACTTAGAGAATTTTCAAAAAGGAATTGAGTCTATGGCATACTTATACGAGGGTCTATCTCAAAAATAATGCTGAATAGTTAGAAAGTGAAGTTGTGAAATTCGGAGAATTGTCAGTCATCCATCGAATTGATGCTCTCCATAATTTCCGAATGCTCCGGAAATCTGCCTATCTCTTTTTTCGAAAAAATCAAATTATCGTTCACGACGACCTCAAATACCCCATGACTCGAAGGGATAAGCTCGCTCTTTACGCTATAATTATTCTCTATGTCTGCCGCCAAACTGGAAGCTTGTGGTAAGTATCCTCAGACGTCACAGTATTCGATGCTTATATTCAATATATTTCCAAAATTTATGGTTATCCGGCTCTTAAATTTACAATTTTCTATATTTGATGCAAGTGAATGTTACTGATTACGCTCCTCTTGGGAATTCCCTCCGAACCGTATCATCAATATGTTCTTTGACCTTATTAAGGAAGAGCAATGGACCCGATTCGACAGGATTTAATCCTCTGCCTCTGATATAGTCGTATTCAATAATAAAAAAGAGGGTATTTCTTAAGGTCAAGCCGCTTTGAGACGAAAGCGTTTCATAATGTTTTTTCAATGACGGGTTTAAATCATTTTTTATCTTTATCCTGAGCAATCTACTGGAGAGATTATTTTCGTTGGCATCAGGTAATTGTCTTCTTAGCTGTTTGTAATTATCAATTTGTTTCCCGATATCTTTCTTCCATCCCGCCCAACGGGACAGGTACATAAAAATCCCCATCAGGATAATTGATAATATAAAATAAATCAGCATCATCGGCTTAAAGTTTAGGGAATTATTTCAATAAAATCACGCCAAATAAATATTGAGTGATTTTTGTTATAAATTTTTTGTTATTAATATTTATGGAAATGCTTGAATACTGTGTGGCTGTTAAATATATTAATGCTTACAAAAGCTGGAAAATCAATAAATTTTCTTCGAAAGGTTAATTAATTAAGTATTTATCAATAAATATGTTTAGAAATCATTTCAGTCTGACAAATCAGGTTAATTATTGAATAGTTCTGATAAAAAATTAAAGGATTACGCTGATAAAGAGCGTGCGCACTCCAAAAAATTAATTGACATCGGTATCGCTTTATCCGCTGAAAAGGATATCTTTAACCTGTTAGAATTAATTGTGGACAGCGCCCGGGATTTCACAAACGCTGACGGAGGTACTTTATACATAGTCAGCGATGATGAAAAATCATTAAATTTCGAAATCGTTCAGACGAACAGTCTAAATATCCGCATGGGAGGCAAAACAGGTGAGAAAATAAATTGGCCTCCCGTACCATTATTTAATAAAGACGGTTCCCCAAATAAAGAAAACGTCTCCACTAACGTAGCAATTACGAAAAAGTTGGTTAATATCCCGGATGTCTATGATGTTGAAGGGTTTAATTTCGAGGGAACACGAAAGTTCGATGAAAGTACCGGTTATCGCTCTATGTCAATGCTCGTAATTCCGATGTTAAACCACGAGAATGAAATTATCGGCGTGCTTCAGCTTCTCAACGCAATAGATGATAGCTCAGGTGAGACAATACCGTTCACGGAAGAAAGTATTGACCTGACTGCTTCATTAGCCTCACAAGCTGCGATTGCTGTTACCAATGTGCGGCTTATTCAAGATTTAAAAGATCTGTTTGATTCCTTCATCAGAACTATCGCAACTGCGATTGATGAAAAATCACCTTATACCGCCGGTCACATTAGCCGTGTGGCAAACTTAACTATGGAAATTGCAAGAAAGATCAACGTCACGAAATGGGGCAAGTACGGAAAGTTCAAATTTTCTGATGACGAGCTTGAGGAATTAAGGCTCGCGGCGTGGATGCACGACGTTGGTAAGATAACCACGCCTGAACATGTAGTTGATAAGAGCACAAAACTTGAAAAGATATTCGATCGGGTTGAACTTCTAAGGGTAAGGTTTGAGACAATAAAGCTTCAGATGGAAAACGAATGGTATAAGAAGAAAGTTGAGCTGTTGGAGGCTGAAGGAAAAGAGAGCAAAAAACTGGCTGACTTGGAAAAAGAGTATTCCGCGAAAATTGCCCGATTCCAGGAGGACGCAGATTTCTGCTTACAATGCAATGAACCCGGTGAATTTATGGAAGATGAAAAGATAGATCGGTTACAGGAAATTGCTAAGCAATCCTACCTGATTAGCGGAAACTCACAACCAATTATCTCCGGAGACGAGCTCCTAAATTTATCTATCAAGCGGGGAACGTTAAACGAATCCGACAGAAAGATAATAGAAAACCACGCCACGATGACCCTTAAGATGTTGAATGAACTTCCGTTCAGTAAAAAATTGCGGCACGTTCCTGAATACGCGGCAGCGCACCATGAAAAACTCAATGGAACGGGCTATCCGCTTAAATTAAAAGGGAAAGAAATATCTATCCAGGCAAGAGTAATGGCTATCGCTGATATCTTCGAGGCGTTGACCGCGAAGGATAGACCGTATAAGAAACCAATGAAGCTCTCTCAGGCGATACAAATTCTCGGTTTTATGGTAAAAGACGAACATCTCGATGCCGATCTTGTAGATCTGTTTCTGAAAGAGGGAATGGCAGAAGAATATGCAAATGAGTTTCTATTACCCGAGCAAATTGACTGGAAAACTTCCGACCTTGGCTCATAAAAAACGCTCCCGAAGGAGCGTTTTTCTATTATCCTGAAATTATACTTTATTTTTTATAATTATATATCAATGTTCAATTTTACCCGGTATAAAATGCAGTTTCAAGGTTAATATTCAACATCTTGAGCATTGACATTTCACGGAGTTTCATATACATTAATCCGATCATCGTAAGTTATGATGTTTCAGTGATTTAGTTTCGTTTTTAGCAGACCAAAAAAAGATATGACAGTCATCAATTAAACTATGGATTCTATTATACTAATAGCGGTATTAATCGGAGCGCTGATATTGTTTATCTCGGACAAATTATCAGCGGATCTGGTTGCGATGTTTATGTTGGCGGTTTTACTTCTATTTAAATTAGTTACACCCGCAGAAGCAGTATCAGGATTTTCCAACAGCGCCACCATAACTATCGGAGCAATGTTCATTTTAAGCGCAGGTTTAATTCACACCGGGGTTGTGGACTATCTCGCATTCATAGCAGATAAAAAAATCAAGAATGCCAATATCGGACTGATGCTGTTCATAATCGTCGTCGCCGGAGGTGCGTCGGCATTTGTAAACAACACGGCTGTTGTTGCTGTGTTCCTTCCGGTAATAATTAAAATTTCACGGGAGAGAGGAATAAGCCCTTCTAAATTCCTGATTCCGCTTTCGTTTGCGGCTATTCTCGGCGGGAGTATGACGCTTTTAGGCTCTTCAACAAACATCCTTATAAGTTCTATCTCGAAAAGCTACGGATATGAGGAGTTTAAGATATTTGAATTTTCGAAGATGGGAATAATCTTATTCGCAGTCGGCGGAGTTTATCTATTGCTCTTTTCCTATAAATTGCTGCCGAACAGAGCCAGTACAGGAGATTTGACAAAGAATTATCGTATGCGCAGATACCTCACAGAGGTTACCGTGACAGGTGATTCTCCGATGATAGGCAAATCGCTTACAGACAGAAAAATTGCGGAAACCTATGATGTAAACATATTGGAGATTATTCGAGGCGAAAAAAAATACTGGCAGAAACTTAGATCAACTTTGATTGAGGATCAGGATATTCTATTGGTCAGGGGAAGCGTGCAAGATATTCTCAATTTTACGAAATCTGAGAAATTATTGAGTTTAAGCGATGTTGATCTTGGCGACAGAGACCTGCAAGCGGAAGATGTTATCCTTGCGGAAGCAGTTATCGCTCCCAATTCAAAGCTGATAGGTTTTACAGTCAAGACGATAAATTTCAGACGACGATACGGAGCGTTTGTGTTGGCTATCCAGACTCACGGCAGAACACTGAGAAGTAAAATTGGACAAATTTCCCTTAATTTCGGTGATTCGTTGCTGCTTCAGGGGAGCGCCGATGCGCTTCAAGATCTACGCGGCAATCAAGATTTTCTTATGACAGAAGAGGTGAAATTAGATAATTTCAGAACCAATAGAGCGATTATCGCAATAGGAATAATCTTTTCGGTAGTAATTTTATCAGCGTTTGAAGTTTTTCCGATAATGGTGGCTGCCATTTTCGGGGCTATCGCTATGGTCACAACCGGATGCATAAACATCAAAGAAGCATACGCCAATATAGATTGGATGGTCATTTTCCTTATAGCGGGAATGATTCCGATTGGGATAGCAATAGAAAAATCCGGACTTGCAATAAACGCTGCGGAAGGTATTTTGAATATTTTCGGGGATCTATCTCCTACCTTTATTCTTTCGGGGATTTATATCGGAACAGTCCTATTGACATCTGTTCTGTCGAATACCGCAACGGCAATCGTGATTGCTCCTATCGGAATCTCTATGGCTATCACATTGGGCGTTAATCCGAAACCGTTTCTGATGGCAACTATGTTCGGCGCATCCACGAGCCTTATTACGCCTATAGGTTATCAAACAAATACGTTAGTTTATGGACCCGGAAAGTATAAATTTTTTGATTATGTCAAAGTAGGATTACCCTTGAACCTTATAGCGTGGCTGTTAGTTACTCTATTAATACCGGTTTTTTGGCCCTTTTAAGTAACAGATGATTCGGATAGTCTTATATTGGATAGATACCCACAGGTGGTTTATAACCGCTATTTTTGCCTGTGTTACCATTGCGAATCTGACGCCGCCAGAAGGTCTGTCCGAAAATGGAATGGATGTAATCGCCATCCTTGTAATGTCGACTATAATTCTGATAACCGCTGAAGTTCCGCTTCCGACAGTCCCACTGCTTATAGCAGTGTTTCAGGTCTTATTTGGTGTGGATACTCCAAAGGCGATTTCTCAATCGTTTATGAGCGATTCGGTTTTCTTTATAATGGGTTCGCTTATGCTTGCGGTTGCTATTGTGCATCAAAAACTCGACAGAAGAATTGCATATTTTATCTTACGGTTTACAAAGGGCAGTGTAACACGATTATCGTTTGGTTTCATACTCGTCTGCGCCATTATGGCTTCATTTATAGGAGCGCATACTGTGGCGGCGATTATGCTTCCGGTGGCAATCACCATCGTAAATAATATTGATGCCGATAGCAAAAAGATTCGTAATATTTCGCTCATACTGATGTTTTCCATTGCATACGGCTGCGCAGCTGCCTCTGTCGGTACCCCGTCAGGTGGAGCAAGGAATGCCGTAATGTTGGATTACTGGAGTCGCCTATACGATATAAATATAACTTATACCGAATGGATAAAATACGCCTATCCAATGGTCTTAATTCAGATTCCCGTTGTTGCGTTCTTCATAAATATTACTTTCAAGCCTGAAAACAGGGATATTAGTCAGGCAATTATCAGATTGAAAAAGAGTGTGGAAAATGAGGGAAGTTTAGGAAAAGCCGAATGGTTGACCATCTTCATCTTTTTATTTACTCTTATATTGTGGGTGAGTTCAAGCGATCGTCTTGGTCTTGGAATACCCGCATTCATAGGGGTTTCATTATACTTAATTACAGGACTTGTAAATTGGGACAATATCAACTCGGGAGTGAACTGGGGTGTGGTTCTGCTTTACGGTTCAGCCATCTCTCTTGGAGTTGCTATGCAGAAAACAGGAGCGGCATCCTGGATGGCTAACGCTCTCCTTGGCGGAATGGAAGCAATTCACATTGGAGGAGGAATTGCTCTCATTATAGTTGTAGCAGTTATAACTATGATAGTCGCAAATGTAATGAGCCATGGGCCTGCGGTCGCTGTTCTCGGTCCTATCTTTCTTGAGTTGGCGGTAATAACGGACACAAGCTTAATCGCAGTAGGGTTTGTAGTTGCTATGGCGTCGTCATTTACTTTTATGACAATCATAGGCTCGCCCGCAAATACAATAGTTTTCAGCAGTAATTTTATAAGACCACATGATTTCTTCCGGGCTGGATGGAAATTAAGCCTTTCATCGTTAGCAATGTTGGTATTGATATCGGCAACGTATTGGAAATTATTTGAATAAAAATTTTCTATCGATTAGGAGAATAAAATGAAATTCTTACTCTGCATAGGCGGAGGAGAGATGTCGCATGACACGATTGTCACAGGTGGGAAAATAGCGGCAGCTTTTCATTCCGACCTGTCTGTATTATATGTAGGGGCTAAACACTCCGGCTCAATGACAGGTATGTTAGATATGAGCAGGATGAAGCTCTCTGAATGGGAAATTGAACTTCCGGGTGTTAAGATCCTCCGATATGCCGGGCAAGTTCTAAAGGACATGAATCTTCTCAAGGTTGATGATTCCGGAGATATATTAGAAAAACATTCGCTTAGACCGGACATCAACGGCGCATACGAGCTTCACGCGCTGGGCAAACAGGGAGAAAATATCAGACTTCGCCTGAGGGAAGGAGATATAATCGACCAGGTCATCAAGGAAGTGGATTTAGGCGGTTATAATTTGGTTTTTATGGGGGCGAGTAAAGAGAGGCGACTGATTCATCGGATGATTCAATTCATAGACTGTTCACTCTTCATCACCAAAAATTTGAGGGATATAGATTACCGATTTTTATTCGCGGTAGATGATACTGAAATGTCAAGAAGAGCTCTTTTCTTAGGCTCGAGAGCGACAAAATTTCTTAAGGCGGAAGCAACCTTATTAAGTGTAGTGGACAAAGAAGAAAATATTGAAATGGGAGAGAGGTGTATAGCGAAAGGGGAGAAGATATTTAAAAGAATGAATATCCCCTACACGACGAAAATTGCAATCGGAGACCCCACCGAAACAATCATTGAAGAAGCGGGTGACAATCACATAATAGCTATGGGTTCCAGTAAAAGCTCTCAGCTCAGCAAATTCTTCAAGGCTACTAAAGCAGTCAAGGTGGTGCAGGACTGCAACTGTCCTGTTTTAATTGTTAAATAATAAATTTCCTCGTTAGCGGTTTTCAACTATTACTTTTTTCTTAACAGATGTTACTTCTGTTGTTATGTTTTTCCCTTCTCTGAATTTCGTTATCAATATCACGGAAAATATAATAAACCCGGCAGCAATAATAATTTTCAAATCAATAATTTCATCCGCAAACGCCCAGCCTAAAATGACGGCAATAACAGGATTGACATAAGCGTATGTGGATACATGGTCAGGTGAGGAATGACGCAGTATGTAAACGTATGAGCTGAATCCGATTATCGAACCGAACACTATCAAATACCCGAGAGAATAAAACGATAACAGTGATATGCCGGAGAGATTCAACGTCTGCCATTCTCCGTTTATAGTGGCGAAAATCATAAGGAATACTCCTCCTGTTATCATCTGCATTGCCGCCGAAAGCATTAGCGATTTGTTGTGGTGCGCTCCTTTCGAATAAACGGAACCTGCTGCCCAGGTAAAAGCGGCGAATAATAACAAGAATACTCCGAATGGGTCAAGAGCGAGATTTGAGGATACATTAGATGGACCCACAAGCACATACAATCCGATAAATCCGGTAATAATTCCTGACGTAACTCCAAGATTAGGTCGTGGCGCACCTTTCCACAGCCAATTAAGCAATACCATCCATACTGACACCGTCGCCACCATAAGAGCGGCAAGACCGGACGGAACCGTATGCTCAGCCATGACAACGCTGCCGTTTGCAATTGCCAGCAAGAGCAGCCCGACGATAGATTCGGTACGCCATTCACTCATTGACGGCTTTTCTCTTCCCCTTAATCTCAAGAACAGATAAACTATAAATCCTGCAGTTAGAAATCTGACTCCACCCATAAAGAACGTTGGAATTGTTTCAATTGCGAAACGTATGGCAAGATATGTTGATCCCCAAATCAGGTAAACCGAGGCAAATGCGAGAATGATTTTACTGCCGGGTATTTCTAATTTTTTTTGTATGGCTGAAACCATCTATTCTTCTCCGTTCAGCGGTAAACTTGTTGATTCCTTAGTTGTGGATAAGACGATAGTCGTGCGTGTCGAGATGAGAGAGTCAATAGCGGCAAAATCTTTTTTCAACAATTTTTCAAGATGATCGGTATCCCTCGTGCGAACTTTTACGAGTAAACAGTCCTCCCCGGCTACGTGATGAACTTCTAATACTTCAGGCAGCTTTGCCAGCTGCTCCGCTGTCTGCCAGTCTCCTTTGCCTTCAGTTTCGCGCACGAAAATGAAAGCTGCTAATCCGTGGTTCAAAATTTTTGGATTAAGACGGGTTTCATAACCGGTTATAACACCTTTGTCTTCAAGTTTGCGGATGCGTTCTAAAATTGCCGATGGAGCCATCTTGAGAATTCGCGATATCTCCGCATTGGAGATACGGGCATTATTCTGCATTATGTTCAATATTTTCAGGTCTATTTTGTCCATTATACTCATTATTGATGTTGTTACCGCATAATATACTAAATATGCGCATTAATAGCGAATAAGTTTCGTTAATTAGTTACTATTGGCGAATTATATTGAGATTAAGCCGAAAACTAATAATAGATAGCATCAGCCGCCGGTAGATGCATTAGTCGTCTTTACACCTAATACTTCGCTGATAAGGACTCCGCCAATCACGAGAGCCGATCCGGCGAATTGAAGCCCGGATAAATTTTCAGAGAGAATTATGTAACCGAGAAACAGCGCAACAACAGGCGAAACTATCGTGACAAAAGAAAGAGTTGTGGCCTCTACGTGCAGGAGCATCCAAAAATGAATTGAAAATGCGAGAGCTGAACCTATCAATGTTAGGTAAATCAGCGCCCCGATTGAATTTATATTCCAGATTAGATGAGCATTACCGTCAAATATAAAATGAATTGAGAGTGTGGTTATCCCGCCGACAAGCATACTCCCGCCGTTTAAGAGATATCGGTTATGATTATGTATATTTTTTTTTGTGATGACCACAGCGAATGCGGCGGAGATCGGACTGACAAAAACAGCCAGAAGCGCCATTAGTTCGATGAAATTTTGCACGCTTAAATTTTCAGAAAAGATAAGGGCTGTGCCAGCTACGCCAACGATCATACCCATCACTCTAAGTTTGTTCAGCCTTTCGTTTTTCAGTATTATTGCCGCGAATGCCGCCACATAAAATGGAAGAGTGGAAAACATAATTGAAGCCATTCCGCTGGAAATGTATTGCTCCGCCCAATAAACGGCGCTGTACGAAATGGTGAACATTAATATACCGATAATGAGTGTAAGTTTGAGTAAAGCTAATGAAAATGAGACTTTACGCTCTTTAATGAAACCGATAGAAACTACGATTGCGCCTGCCGCAATAAAACGTAATCCGACTCCGAGGAATGGAGGCATTCCATCCAATCCTATCTTAATAACGAGCCATGTTGTCCCCCAGATAAGGGAGAGAGCGATAAATCCGGTTAGTTTTTTCCCTGACGATACCGCCATTAATCTATTTCTATATTTTCAAGCTTTAGAAGGAGTCTCTTTTTGTGGAGGCCGCCCGTATATCCACCGATTTTTCCTGATGCTGCGATTACACGATGGCAAGGAATGACTATCGGTATGGGATTCTTGGACATTGCGCTGCCCACAGCTCTACCAGCTTTCGGATATCCCGAACGAAGCGCAAGCTCCCCATAGCTGACTGTCTCTCCGAATTCTAATTTCGAACACGTTTCCAATACATTTTTCTGAAAGTCCGTTAGGTGACTTAAATCTATCTTGATGTTGAATTTTCGTCTTTCATAAGAGAAATATTCTACGATTTCCCCCCTGATGTTTTTCATTTTTTCATTATCAAAGATTACTGTTTTATTTGGATATACCTCCTCCATTTCCTGAGCGAATTGTTCTATTGAGGCGGAATCGGTGCTTATACGGCATAATCCTTTGTCGGAAACGGCAATATATACGCAGCCCACAGGACTGTTTTCCTCATAGCCTATGATTATAGAGTTTGAGTCAGTCAATTACAGCGCCAGTTTTGACTGTCGAATTCCTTCTTCAGTGTCAACCCGAGTTAGGATAATAAGACCTAATAAAATGAAAACAATAAGCGAGAGAATGCTTGCGCGGGCGCTGCCCGTGATTTGTCCGATCAAGGCAAATGTAAGAGGCCCGATTATGGAAGCAAATTTATTGCTGATAGCAAAAAATCCAAAAAATTCAGCGCTTTTCTCCTTTGGAACAAACGATGCGAAAAGCGATCTGCTTACCGCCTGTGTCCCGCCCAAAATCAGTCCGACTATTCCGGCAATTATCCAAAATTCGAGAGCAGTTTGAATAAAGTAGGCGTAAATAACCACTGCCGACCAGATAAAAAGCGAAAAGATTATGGACTTTTTGGGACCGATACTTTTAGCTAATTTTGCGAAAATTAATGAACCGGGGAAGGCGATAAATTGGGTCATCAGCAGCGCTCCGATAAGAGAACCGGAGCTGAGTCCAAGTTCTTCTCTGCCGAAAATTGATGCCATAACAACAACAGTTTGAACCCCGTCGTTGTAAATGAGAAACGCCACGAGAAACAGCGTCAGTTGCCGGTAATTTCTTATTTCTTTTATAGTCTTTCTGATTCTTTTAAATCCAATCGCCAGATAGCTCTCACGTTTCGGAAGAACTGTTCCTTTACGTTCCCGCACGAATAAGAAAGTTGGAATGGACATTACCGCCCACCAGACACCTACGCTTAAAAAGCTTATTCGGCTTCCCATCGCCCTGCTTTCCAAACCGAAGCTTTCGTAATTGGTGATGATAAGCAGATTCAGCGCAAGGAGAATGCCGCCACCGATGTATCCGTAAGCGAATCCTTTTCCGGAGACCCAATCAATTTCATTTTCATCTGCAATTTGAGGAAGAAAAGCGTTATAAAATACATTTCCGCCTGCAAATCCGATGTTAGCCACACTGAAGAGAAACATAGCAAGCAGATAATCACCCTGCTCCACAAAATAAAGTAAAGCGGTGAAAAAAGAGCCTGTATAACAGTATATAGCCAGCATTTTTTTCTTCGTGCCGGAGAAGTCGGCAATAGCTCCGAGAATCGGCGAGGAGAGCGCAACCAGCAAAAGGCTGAATGACAACGTGTAAGCCCAGATAGCGGATGCCTTCAATAGAAAAGATTTTCCAAACAGGATAAAACTAACTCCGCCCTCAGGGACTATGCTTACAAAATATATCGGTAGTACGGAAGCGAGTATGGTTGTGGCATAACCGGAGTTGGCAAAATCGTACATTGACCAACCGAACAGCTCTCTCTTTTTAGCTATATCCATTTAGTTAAAATTTTGAATCATATTAAAAGTGAACGAATTATGATTATTACGGATAAATGTAGAGTGATAGTTTCTTTGGAACAAGAGATATTGATGCTAAATCAGAATTTTCTCGCTAATACGGCTACCGCTTTTTCCGAATAGACTTTTCCTTCCAATGGAGCTGTCGCTTCAAAATATATAATATAAATTCCTATAGGAAGCTTTCTTCCGTTATCACCCAGACCATCCCATTCAAAAGAGCCTTCGGAACCGGACGGAAGAGAATTCAGAAGTCTCCTTACCTGCCTTCCAAGCGAATCGAAAATAAAAATATCCATAATGACAGACCGGGAGGGCAGCGTATAGTTCATCGTCAGCGCATCGTCAATACCGTCACCATCAGGTGAAAACGGGTTCGGAGTCAGTTCGATTATCAAATTGTTAGTCTTTATTTTCTTTGACACACTATTAATCTCTCCCGGCGTTCCTCCAAGCAGCTCTACCGAGCTTAACCAATTGAATATCGGTTCAGATGAAGAAAACGGATCTATTTTTTCTATCGAAACTCCTCTTCCGCCGCCAGCTTCAGGAGTGAAACTGACTCGGTCAATTATTTTTCCACTTGGGCCGAACAGGAAAACAGTGTCGCCGTCATTGTTCAGACGCGGAAATGTTGAGCCGATTATCAGAGTTTTATCAGGATTGTCGCCAAAAAACTCTATTTGGTTTGAATCTGCTGACAAAACATAATACCCGCCGGCTAAAATAACGGCATCAATATTGTCTATGGTTGTCTGTCGTGATGTGTCCGAATCAGAGATTGACCAGCCGCTTAGACCGATGATCCGATCTGTAGGATTGAACAGTTCGATATATTCCGATTGAGGCGAAAACGCTTCGCCCTCAACGAAAGGGTCATACATCACTTCATTGATTAGGAGAGAAGCGGCGTTGAACTCCAAAGTTATCAATGTAAAAGCTATGTTATTCTCTGTCCTTTCATCGCCAATAGCTAATACTATAGCGCCCACAAAGGCGACACTCCGGGGGAAATCAATAATGTCAATGCTGAGAACGATAGAGTCGGAAGGAAGAAGAGAGGTGGAATTGGAAATTGGAGGTGATAACAATTCGTTTTCCGAGAATATGGAATCTTCTTTCAACTCCACGAAAAAAGTTAAATTGAAATCTGATACGGTAATTGTTCCTCGGTTTTCAATAACAGCGTTAAGCGAAAACTGTTCGCCATAAACCGGATTCAACGGTTCGGTATAAATTCTTTTCATTGCTAAATCAATGCCTAAGGGGAAGACGCTGTTTCTGAATCCGGGTGTGCCGTTCAGTACGATGCTGTTTGACCAGTTGAATAAATCGTCTCCCGCATTCAGATCTATCTTCTCGTCTGAATATCCATCTGAATTATCAACCGTATAAGTATACTCGGCTATCGTAATGCCGGATGATGTGGAGATTGTGACAGTCTCCGGCGCTGAATTAAGCAGTCCGCGCGACCCTATAGTTGCTCCGTCTATCGTCATAACGAGCGCCCCCTGCGGGATTATGGCGTCATATTGAGTTGAATTATCGAAATAGCCGTTGTCAAGAATTACGCCGTATTGCAATGGCTCTAAGATTAAGCCGTTTCCGGCGCTGATAATTTCATCACTTGCCACACCGTCGCTGATAGTGTAGCCACTAAGGTTTATTGAAGCGTCACCCCTGTTATATATCTCTACGAACTCATTAAAATTTTCGTTTCCGGCCGGATTAAACATAATTTCGGTGAGAATCAGACCGTCCTGAGCGAAAGCGATTGATGATGTAGTGGCAATAATAAGAAAATAAACGAGCAGCATAACCGTAATATTCGATTCTTTCGGTAATAATCAAGAAATATGTAGTGGTAAGATATTGTTGATTAAATTACTCTCGAATATTAAATAGAGCAATAACAGGAATTTTAGGCTTACCTCTCCTCAATTTCGCTTGCAAGCAAAAGAAGGATTTAGTATTTTTCTGAAAGTTCAGAAACTCAAAAACACGGGAGCCGTTTGCCAAATTTATCAGTCGACAGCATTATAATCATTGCTCTCGGATTTTTCGCATATAAGGGAATGAGGAAAGGATTAATCCTCGAAGTGTTCAAGCTGATAGGTATGTTCGGCGGTTTCCTCGCCGCCGCAACGTTTTTTAGCGCGGGTACCGGGATTATAATGAAGCAGTTCGGCGTGGGCCCGAATGTTGCAGCCGGATTAAGTTTTATCATTATATTTATAGCAGTAGCAGCCACAGCTCGATTCATTGCCGCAAGCTTAAAAAAACTTATGCAAATCACCATGCTCGGCTGGGTTGACAGCGGTGGCGGCGCATTGTTCGGTGCCCTAAAAGCCTCCTTTATGATAAGCTCTGTGCTATTGGCGATTTCGCTGATTCCGGGTGATTTTACAAAAAGCATTGAGAAAAAATCCAAATTTTACGCTCCTATGAAAGGGGTTGCTCCTGCAGTCTATGACTGGATATACGGTATATTCCCCGATGCGCTTTCCTTTCAGGAAAAGATAAGCAAGACAATTCAGGGTTACGGCGGCACTATGTCCGGCTCGTCAGGATTGCCGGGCGGATTGCAGGATATGATGCCGGATTTGAAAGGGCTGGATAGGCTCAAGGATTTAGGGGATATTGATTTACAAGGAACTAAACAAAAGAAACAGATAGACAATCTGTCGAAAAAATATGGTAAGAAATGAAGTCTGCTCAGCAGCAGTTCTGGAAAGTTTAGACTTTCCCGTAATAAAAGAACTTCTTTCCGGCTCGACACATTCTGAAGCGACTCTAAAACTCGTTGATGAGTTACGCCCAATCGCTAATTTAAAAGAGATTGAATATCAACTTCGATTGGTCACGGAAATGCGGAAAATCCATGACGATGGCGAACGGTTTCCAATTGACACTTTCGAAAGTATTGAAAAAGAAATCGCAGTTCTAAATAAAGAGGGAGCGATCCTTCAGCCCACCGGATTAGCTAATTTGGGAATTATTCTCGTTGATTCAAGAATCATTAAAACATTCCTGAAAAACAGAATCGAAAAGCAGCCCGGACTTTATGCGTTGTCTGATAATCTGATTTCTTTTCCCATGCTGGAAAAAAAGGTCTCTAAAACAGTCGGAGCGGATGGCGAAATTCTTGACAGCGCCAGTCCTGAGCTCAGGAAAATTCGCAAATCCATTTCCAATGCCGAAAACCGTATGAGAAAAAGGCTTGAGGAGATGATGGGACGCTTGGTGAAGGAAGGAATCGCCAGGGAAGGGAACCCTACCATCCGGAACGGCAGGTTTGTCATTCCCATAAAGGTGGGGTATAAAAGGCAGGTTCATGGAATTATTCACGATAGTTCGTCCAGTGGGACTACGGTCTTCATCGAGCCGATGGAAGTTGTTGAGATAAGCAATGAAGTACAGGAACTCCGAAACGAAGAAGCGAGAGAAATAGAAAGGATACTGAAAGAGCTCACCGCGGAATTCGTTCCTTATGCCGGTGATATTTCTCAAGCGTTCGATGCGTTGACAAAATTTGATTTGATATACGCAAAGGCGGTTTTTTCAAAGTCACTGAACGCCTGCGCCCCCAAAATTTTAAAAAACGGTTCGACAGCTATGAAATCCGCGCGAAATCCTGTATTGGAACAGCATCGGAAAGTAGTACCCCTCGAGTTCATTCCCGGCGCCGATATAAAAACGGTGGTGATTACGGGTCCGAATGCCGGCGGAAAAACAGTGGCGCTGAAGACCGTTGGACTGCTCACTGCCATGGCGCAGTCGGGGCTTCATATTCCGGTTGCGGAAGATTCGTCCGTCGTAGTGTTTGATAAAATATTCGCTGATATAGGCGACAAACAGTCAATTTCTGAAGACCTTTCGACCTTCACGTCTCATATGAGAAATCTCAAGGAGATGTTTGACAATGCCGACAGCAAAAGTCTTCTGCTGATAGACGAAATCGGAACGGGGACAGACCCCGCCGAAGGGGCAGCGCTTTCCGCAGCGTTCTTGCTGGATATAAACAAGCGCGGAGCCATTACTATTGTAACGACGCATCACAGCAGTCTTAAAGCGGTTGCTCAGGAGACGAAAGGATTTCTAAATTGTTCTATGGAGTTTGACGCAGCCACTCTATCGCCCAGCTATAAGTTCCTTAAGGGGACTCCCGGTTCGTCTTATGCTTTTGAAATTTCTAAAAAGATAGGCTTAAATAAAAAATTGATTCAAAAGGCCGAATCTATATTGGGGAGCGATGCCGTCAATGTGAATCAGCTCATTTCCGAATTGGAAAGAGAGCGGCAGAAACTCCGGAAGATGGAGGATGAAGCCAATCGCGCTCAATCGCAATTGGATAAAATGGTATCAAAGTATGATGTCCGATTGAAAGAATCGGAATCTCTGAAGAAAAAGTCCAAAGCGGAAGCTGCGCGCGAGGCGAAGTC
The DNA here is from genome assembly GCA_022573815.1 of Candidatus Neomarinimicrobiota bacterium. Classification (NCBI taxonomy): domain Bacteria; kingdom Pseudomonadati; phylum Fidelibacterota; species Fidelibacterota bacterium. Next base: position 2,945 of record JACZTG010000005.1, on the reverse strand, counting down.
AATTCTTGCGGAAGCGAATTCCACTATAGAGAAAGCGATTCGGGAAATCAGGGAGAGTAACGCCGATGCCGAAGTGGTTAGGGAAGTTAGAAAAAATGTGCAGGGACAAAAGAATCGTGTTGAGAGCCTGAGTTTGGAGGAAGAAAATCCGGAAAGCGGCGGTTCGGTTCCATTGAATATTGACGATGCAAAAAAGGGTATGTACGTATCGATTCCTTCCCTGAATGTTACAGGAACGATTAGCGAATTGTTGACAGATAAAAATGAAGCGGTTGTGTCAGTTGGCAGCACGAGTTTACGGATAAATGTCGGTAAGCTGACAAAACTTTCCGATGATAAAATTCAAGCAGCGTCAGTTCCAACCATAGGTTACGGCGGACCTAAACCGCGGGATGTTGGCTACGAAATAAGCCTCAGAGGAATGAGGGCGGAAGAAGCGCTCTCTGTCCTTGAAAAATATCTTGATGACGCAATATTGGCAGGCTTCTCAAGAGTTGAAATAGTTCATGGACGAGGCGAAGGAATATTGAAGAAAATCGTCGCCGAGCAGCTGGAGGCGCATCCCAACGTAAAAGGATTTCACACTCCGCCGCCGGAAAAGGGAGGCGTAGGAGTTACGGTAGTCGAGCTGAAATAATATGAGAATTCCCGAACACATAATAGACCAGGTGCGAGATTCAAATGAGATAGTGAATCTCGTGGGCAGCTATTTGAAGCTCAAGAGGAAGGGAGTAAATTATTTCGCGGTTTGCCCGTTCCATCATGAGAAAACGCCCTCTTTCAGCGTAAACGCATCAAAACAGATCTGGCACTGCTTCGGCTGCAATCGCGGAGGGAACGTATTCAGCTTCGTGATGGAATATGAAAAAGTAAATTTCATCGATGCGGTGAAAATGTTAGCGGAAAACGCCGGAATTGAACTCCCCGAATCAGGAGTAAGAGAAGAAGGCGAAAGTAAATCCGCCGTCCTTTATAAAGCGAACAGAGCGGCCGCGTCCGAATATCATAAACAGCTTATGAGCGATGACGGAAAAAGCGCCAGAGATTACCTGAGCGATAGAGGGATAGCAGGCGAGATGCTGAAAACATACGGCATCGGATTAGCGCCGGGCGATTGGGAATGGCTGAAACCTAAATTGACCGCAAAAGGGTTTGACGAAAAATCGCTTATGGAAGTCGGGCTCATCGGCAAAAGCGAGCAGGGAAAAAATTGGGAACGGTTTAAAGGCAGGATAATTTTTCCCGTGCTGAATGAAGCCGGAAAAGTTGTGGCGTTCGGAGGCAGAATCTGGGCTGATAATGACACCGAAGCGGCGAAATATGTCAACAGTTCCGACTCGCCCATATATAGTAAAGGGAGGGTGCTTTACGGTCTTTTTCAGACTAAGGAAGATGTGAGAAAATCCAATCAGATTGTGCTGGTTGAAGGTTATACAGATTTGCTCAGCGTTGTGGCATCGGGAGTGACAAACGCAGTGGCAACATCAGGCACCGCTCTCACAACGGGACAGGCGCGGCTCGCTAAGCGGTATGCGGATTCTGCTGTATTATTATATGACGGAGACGACGCAGGACGAAAAGCGGCTGCTCGGGCTGCTATAGCGCTGATGGAAAGCGGTTTTGACGTGCGGATAGCAAAGCTGCCCGATGGGAGCGATCCCGACAGTTTCGTTAGGGAAGAAGGCTCTGAGAAGTTGCAAACATTAATAGCTGATGCGGTGGGCTATGTGGATTTCAGGGTCGGTCTGCTTTCGGAAGAGGAGCTCTCCGAATCCACTCTGAAAGTGAGAGCCATAAGGGGAATTGTGGAAGAGCTCTTCGAGCTTAGAGATGAATTGGTAAAAGCTGTTCTTCTAAAAGATTTTGCTTCCGCGCTTGGTGTGGACGCGGAACTGCTGAAGCAGGAATCGAAAAAGTTCAAACCGTATGATAACAGAGAGGAGAACGAACGGGAAAAAGTAACGGTCAAATTGAAAAGTCTGATTCAGAAGATCGAATATCAGCTTGTTATGCTGCTGCTCTCAACGAATCAGGAGATAATATCTTCCGCGAAGGAATTTCTCCACAGTTACGATGTCTCTCACGAAGCGCTGGCGCAAATTGCGGGTGTCCTGATGAAAGACGAAAATCGCGGGAACGACTCAAAACTTTTTGATGAAATCGATGACCCTGTGGAACGTGCGCTGCTGATGAAACTTATGGAAGAAATATCATCGGTGAATGATGAATCCAAAACCCTATCCGAAAGTAAATCCAGGCTAATAATGCTGAAACTTGAAGGCGAGATAAAAACTGTCAGGGAGAAGCTCCGAATCGCTGAAAGCAAAGGGGAAGACATATCAACACTTTTGCGGGAACAGAAAGAACTCACGGACAAATTGAAATCGAACGGCGAAGAAGAGAAGAAAGAGCCTGACTTATTCAATTAACGTTCGCCGCATAAAATACTCGGCTTGACATTACTTGCCGACCCAAGTAAATTACGCCCTGCCGTAACGGGCCCTTAGCTCAGTTGGTTAGAGCATCCGACTCATAATCGGACGGTCGCTGGTTCGAGTCCAGCAGGGCCCACTCTTCAAAACCGCTTAAACACTGCATTATACGGGCTTTTCAGAGGATTCCTGAAAAGTCCGTTTTCATGTCAAAACGGCTCAAATAGGCTGAAATACGATAAAAGTGTGACATTATTTTGTCACGATTGTGACAATACTATCCCATAAACGTCAGTTATGACACACCATTTCTTGGTCCCAGACTCATGAAATCCAGAGTTTCTGACAATTAGCTTTTGAGGCAGTGGCTTATGTCCCTCAAAAATGATGGTTTATGAAACACATTTTTAGTGTTTCAGAACTCGTACGTTAATGAGAATACGAGAAATATTCATAGTGCAATCTAAGGGCTTAATGCGTAACATGGGAATTGGGATAAAGAGTGGGGATGGC